>JAWOIM010000482.1:0-8773 GCA_046484685.1 Chloroflexota bacterium
AGGTCTGCGAGACCTGTCAGGTCTGGTCCTCACGACTACTTGCACAGATTATAACTAGGCCAACATGATGTGGTACAATCAGAATAACAGCAACAAGAAACCGGCAAGAATCAGGCAGGTGACACATGACGACCAAAGAACGCATTCTTCATGAATTGGATCAGTTAGATGAAGAAGAGTTAGAAATTTTATACCAACTGATTGAACAATTCTTAACGGCCAGGCAACAGGAGATCACCGAACCGAGCTTTTTAGAGCGGCTGGCCAAAATTCAAATTGATGGACCAGTAGACTTCGCTGAAAATATCGATCTGTATCTAACAGGGGAGAAGCAGATTGACCCCGATCTTTATTGATACGGCTTATATAGTCGCCCTGGTAAACCGGCGTGACAAATACCATGCTGCCGCCAAGATACTGGCCAGGCGAGTGGCGGGGCGCCTTTTTGTGACGACCGATGGCATTTTACTAGAGGTAGGTAATGCCCTGGCACAACATTTCCGCCAGGAGGCCGTAGCCATTATTGAACAGTTTATCAATTCAACTGAGGTGGAAATAGTTCATCTTACCCCCGAACTCTTTTCAGCCGCATTTAACCGTTACAAGAAATATGCCGATAAGGGATGGGGATTGGTTGATTGTATATCATTTGAAGTGATGCAGGAACGGGGTATCCAGGAATCGCTTACAACGGATCGCCATTTTGTACAGGCCGGCTTTATTGCCCTGATGGCTGCAAATTGAGAGGGTAACAAAGCATAGAGGTGGAATACGGCCGTTTGTCCGCATTAGAAGAAAGGGGGCGCCAGAAACGACCGTGTGCCCTGTAGGTCGATTTTCCAAATCGACCAGGCAATTGGCAAAATTGCCCTACTATTGTTCGCTGGCCGCAGCTAAAACACGCGGTGGCGTCATAGGCAGGTCGGTGACACGGCCGTTTATTACGTCGGCAATGGCATTGGCTACCGCCGCGGCCGTGGCAATGACGGGCGGTTCGCCCACGCCCCGTGCCCCGTACGGGCCTAAATCGGTCGGGTTTTCCACCAAAATCTTCTCTATCAGCGGCGGCACCTGGTTAAAATGGGGCACGGTGTAATCCATCCAGGAACCGCTAAGAAGCTGGCCGTTTTCATCATGAACCATCTGCTCATAGAGCGCCCAACCGAGGCCCTGCACCGCGCCCCCGGCCATTTGTCCTTCTAAAATGAGGGGGTTGATAGCCCGACCCACGTCCTGGGCCAGCACCAGCCGGTGGACCACCACTACCCCCGTTTCCGGGTCCACTTCCACTTCGGCCAACTGGGCGCAAAAGCCGGGTGAGGCATGGGTGTTGGCATGACGGCCGTTACCCACCACCGGCGCATATTTACCGCCAAAGTGCATCGTCTTCTTGGCAATATCCCCCAGCGAAATGCTTTTGTCGGGCACTCCTTTGACTCGCACTGCGCCGCTGACAATTTCCAGATCGGCCGTGTCCACTTCCCACTCTTCGGCCATAATGGCCAGCGTTTGCTGCCGTGCCTGCCGCGCCGCCTCGATTACGGCCGGACCAACGGTGTAGGTGATTTTACTGCCCCCGGTGGCCCCGGCATAAGCGGCCGTACTCGTGTCCCCTACCGTTACCCGCACCTGCGCCGGCTCCAGGCCAAAGGCTTCGGCCGCCAGCAGGCTAAAACCGGTGGCCGTTCCCGACAGGTCAACCGAGCCAACCTGTACCTGGAGGGTACCGTCCCGGTGCAGTTGGCAAATAGCGGCCGTTGGCTCTACGCCACCCGGCCAGCCACCAACGGCCAAGCCCACGCCCCGCCCCTGCTGCCGCGCCTCCTCCCGCTTTTGCCAGACGGGATGCTGCCGGATCGCTTCCAGGACCGGCCGCAGCCCCATATGGCCCCACTCCCGGTCATGGAGCATCTTATCCCCTGTCTGCGAAGCGTGGCGCAGACGTAGATCAAAGGGATCCAGTTGCAAACGGCGGGCCATCTCATCGACCACGCTTTCCAGGGCAAAGGTGGCCTGGGGCGCAGCCGGGGCGCGGTAAGCGGCCGTAGACACTTTGTGGGTCATCACCTCGGTATAGGTCACATCCAGGTTGGGAATCTGGTAATAGCTGCCCATTAGGATAGCACCAATGGCGTGGGGATTAGGGTAACAGCCGACGTCAAAGGTAAGGTGGGCCTGGAGCGCAGTCAGCGTGCCGTCGGCCTGGGCCGCCAGTTTGACCTGGATGCGTGAAGCGGGGGCCGGATTACCGGCCAGCAGCTCTTCACCTCGCGTCAGGCTGAGGCTGACCGGCCGGCCGAGTTGGTGTGACACCAGGGCGATAAGCAGTTCGTACAGGAGAAATTTACCGCCAAAAGCCCCGCCCGGCTTGGTAGGAATGACACGCACGGCCGTTTCTTCCAAACCTAAAATAGCCGCCACTTCTTCACGGATGTAAAAAGGGGCCTGGGTGCTGGTGTAGACGGTGAAGCCCTGTGCCAACGGGTCGGGCAAGACGACCACCGACTGGGTTTCCAAATAGCTGTGATGGATCATGGGCGTGGTAAAAGTATGCTCCACTACCAGGTCGGCGTTGGCCAGCGCCGCGGCTACATCGCCCCGCTGCCAATGGCTGTGGCGAGACTGGTTGCCCGGTTTACCCTTTTCGTCTCCAGCCTCGACATCGGCCCCGTGAGCGGCCGCTTCGCCCGTTTCACCCGGTGTGCCGCCCGGCCAAACCAGCGGCGCGTCGGGAGCCAGGGCGGTGTCGATGGTCACGGCGGCGGGCAGGGGATCATACTCCACCCAGACCTGCTCGACACCATCCTGGGCGGCCGCTTTGCTTTCGGCCAGAACCAGGGCCACCGGCTGCCCGGCAAAGATGACCCGCTCGCGGGCCAACAGCAGCTTGTTGCGCGTCTTAGGGGAAATATGGGGCAGATCGGCGGCGGTGAAAACGGCCGTTACCCCCGGCACGGCCAGGGCATCATCGACCTGAATCGTGATGATGCGGGCATGGGCATAGGGGCTGGTCACAAAGCGGGCATGCAGCAGCCCCGGCAGGTGGATGTCGGGCGCAAACTTCGTCTGGCCGCTCACCTTTTCCGCGCCGTCGTTCAGGGGCCGGGAACGGCCGATATAGGCAAAAGAACTCATTGTTTTATCTCCGTGAATAGCCGCGTGATGCGTGAAACGTAAATAGTTACTTCAATTTTACCATTAAGTCCAGAGACTTCGCGCTCTTTGCGGTGAAACCTTCTTAACCGCCGATGTTGACGTGCAGCGGCTCAATTTTGTAGATCACGCGCTGTTCATCGGGGTCGTTGAATGTATACGGCCGTGCAAAATAATCGTGGGACAGTTTGTGGATATGGTCAAAGGCGGGCTGCCCTTCCACGATTTCGACGACGCGGCCGCGTACTTCCAGATAGCGGTACGGATTTTCGGGATCCAGCGCGGCCACCGTGACGCGCTCATTGTGGCGCATATTTTGGTCTTTCTGGCGGCCGGCGGCTGAATTGACCCAAATCTGGTTGTCGTGCCGGTCACACCAGACGGGCGTCACCTGCGGCTGGCCGTCGGGCATGAGGGTGGCCAGCATGACCACTACCGGCCCGTCGAGCAGATCATAATGGGACTCAGAAATTGTTTGGCTCATCGGTAACTCCTTGGCGTGATGCGTGAAACGTGATGGGTGTATTCTCACGCTTCACGCTTTACGTTTCACGAATTATTCCGGCGTGACGTAAGCGGCCGTTATGCCCCCATCCACCGTAAAGTCAGTGCCGGTAATGTAGGTTGACTCATCGGAGGCCAGGAAGAGGGCGGCCTGGGCCATTTCGGCGGCTTCACCAAAACGACCCATGGGAATATGGACCAGGCGGCGCTGCTTTTTCTCCGCCGAATCCAGGAATTTCATCAGCAGTTCGGTTCGCAGCGGGCCGGGGCAGAGGGCGTTGACGCGGATATTTTCACGGGCATGGACAACGGCCAGTTCGCGGGTCAGGGCCAAAACGCCCCCTTTGCTGGCGGTGTAGGCCAGTTGGGGCGTGGCCGCGCCCACCAGGGCCACAAAGGAGGCGGTATTGATCACCGAACCGCCCCCGGCCCGGCGCAGGGCGGGAATGCCATATTTGCAGCCCAGAAAGACCCCTTTCAGATTGATGGCCATCGTCAAATCCCAGACGTCTTCATCGGTGTTGACGGCATCGTCATCGGCGCTGTGCATGATGCCGGCGTTGTTAAACAAAATATTGAGACGGCCAAATTTGGTTTCGGCCGTTTCCACCATCTGCCGGCAGCCGGCGGCTTTAGAAACATCGGCATGAACGTAGACGGCCTGACCCCCTTGTTCGGCAATCAGGGCCACCGTTTCCTGGCCCGCCTCGTCGTTGATGTCTACGGCCACCACCCGCGCCCCTTCGGCGGCAAACAACAGAGCCGACTCCCGGCCAATACCACTGGCGGCACCGGTAATCAGGGCCACTTTATCTTGTAAACGCATGGTACTCTCCTCAATTTTTAGACCGAAGACGGAGGACCGAGGACGGATAAGGCACTACCGGCTTCCGTCCTTCGTCTTCCGTCCTCCGTCAGTCTAAACTTGCTCGAAGTAGCGACGGCGTTCCCAGTCGGTAACGGCCGTGTCAAACTGAGCCTGCTCTACTTTAAAGAAATGGACGTAATGGTCTACCACTTCATCGCCAAAAGCGTGGCGGGCAAACTCGCTCTGTTCCAACGCTTCGGTCGCTTCGCGCAGGGTGCGCGGCACGTGGGGCAGCCCTTTGGCCGAGTAGACATCGCCCATAAAAATATCGGGCGGTTCTATCTTGTTACGAATACCGTCCAGGCCGGAGGCCAAAACGGCTGCATAAGCCAGGTAAGGATTCACGTCGGCTCCCGGAATGCGGGACTCGATGCGCAGCGACTGCCCCTTGCCCACCACGCGAAAACCGGCCGTGCGATTGTCATAGCTCCAGGCCAGGGTGGTCGGTGCCCAGGATTCCGACTGGTATCGTTTGTAAGAGTTGACGTTGGGGGCATAGAAAGGCATCATGGCGCGGGCATGGGCCATCCAGCCACCCAGGAACCAGCGAAACAGGTCAGAAGCCGCCACGGGACCAAGCTGCTGGTCGCCGGGGAACACATTGTTCTTGCCCGACTCATCCCACAGGCTCAGGTGAATGTGGCAGCTTGAACCGGCCAGTTTTTCATCCATTTTAGCCATAAAGGTGACGGCCAGACCCAGCGAGTCGGCAATTTCTTTAAAACATTGTTTGTAGACGGTATGCCGGTCGGCCATGGTCAGCACATCGGCGTAGCGCACATTTAGCTCATGCTGGCCCGGTCCCCATTCCCCTTTGGAAAATTCAACGGGTACACCGCTGGACCCCAGGTGACGGCGGGCAGCCGCGTTCAGTACCTCTTCGCGGGTTCCCTGGAAGATATGATAATCCTCAATGTAGTTGGAAAATTTATTCAGGTGGGCATACCCTTTTTCGTGAGCGCTCTGGTAGCTTTCGTCCAGAATAAAATATTCCAATTCGGAGCTACCGGCGGTAATGTAGCCCATATCGGCCGCGGCCACCACCTGCTTTTTGAGGATATTGCGCGGGGCCACAGAAACGGGGCTGTGGCTGGCTTCATCGTAGACGTCACACAAAACAAGTGCGGATTTGTCGAGCCAGGTAGCCAGCCGCAGTGTGTTCAGGTCGGGGATGCAGTGAAAGTCGCCGTAGCCCCGTTCCCAGTTGGCAAACTGGTAGCCGGGAATCGGCTCCATTTCCATGTCGACGGTCAACAGGTAGTCACAGGCGTGCATCCCGTGTGCGGCCGTATGGTCCAGGAAAAAGTCGCCAACAATCCGTTTGCCAACGAGACGACCATAGGCATCGGTAAACGCGGTAATCACCGTCTCTATCTCACCGCTGGCAATTTTCTCCTCTAGTTCGGCCAAGGTCAACATACCACGAACACTCTTTTTATCCATCGTACCTTTCTCCTCCTTTGTAAAATCTGAGGACGAAGGACCGAAGACGAAAGACTGAGGGCTGTTTCCGACCTTGGTCCTTCGTCCTCCGTCATTGGTCTTCCGTCATCGCTTATCGGTTATCGAGTCTATAGAGATTATGCCGAAAACGGCCGAATCGACAACTTTATTTGACGCCTAGCCCGCTCGCTGTTATACTGTTGCTGGCTCCCCCCCCAGAGGTGGAACATCAGGCGCCCGTCTGATGTCCACCTCTTTTTTATGTAAAGCAATTTGGCGAATTGTTCTACAGAGGGCAAACATGAAAATAATCAAACCCACCAAACATCTTGATGACGACAATGTAACCCAAGCGGGCCTGGTTCACACCGTGCGCCGGCCGGACGGGGATGGTCCTCATCCAACGGTGGTGCTGCTGCACGGCCGTAACGGCAATGAGGAAGTGATGTGGGTCTTTGCCCACACGCTGCCCGACAACCTGCTGCTGGTAGCACCCCGTGCGCTCAAGAATGGGGACGACGGTCAGGGCTACTCCTGGCATCCCCACGACCCGGACACCTGGCCCACGATGGGCGAATTTGAGGAAGCGGTAGCCGCGCTGGAGAAATTCATCGCCACCCTGCCCGATTTGTACCAGGCCGATTTGTCGCAGCTTTATCTGATGGGCTTTAGCCAGGGAGCAGCCCTGGGCCTGAGCGCGATGATACACCATCCCGAACTGGCTCAAGGCCTGGCGGCACTGGTTGGCTTTTTGCCGCTGGACCATGAAACGCTGGTGGCGGAACGGCCGTTGAGCGAGCGCCCTATCTTCATGGCCGTGGGTACAGAAGATGAGCGCATTCCGCTTGACCTGGCCCGCAGCAGTGCCAAAGCCATCCGCCAGGCGGGATCCGACCTGACCTACAACGAGTATGAAACCGGCCACCGCATCAACCGCCAGGGAATGAGAGATCTCTCCGTCTGGTGGCACAAGATTTTTGGGAATCCGTAAAGTCTGCAATAATGATCACCCAACAAAGGTGATTAATGTAACTACCAATCCCCTTTGACCAGATGTATCTTGTTAGATGGAGTAATAGACCCATTCACCACTCGTCCAGAAATGTTGGCTTCTGCGACAAGTGTAGGTTATACGGCCGTTGTTCAACCAGGTAGGCGGCCATTCCAACTCACAGAAGGTGCCGCGTGGGGAATTCGCCGCCTCCTCTTGCTTACAATGGAGGAAAAACCCATGCGGACCAAAACGTTTCTCACGGTCTGTACCTTTTTCGGTCTCAGCCTGCTGTTGAGCCTTACTTTACCCGCCTCCCCAGCCCACACCACACCCATTAACGACCACCTGACGAGAGATCTGACAGGTTGGCAATCACGGATTGCACCAAACCTGTCAGATCTGGATTGGTACACCCTGCCCGGCCCAACCGGCGGCAGCATCAGCCATATCCTGCTCACGCCTGACCACCAATGGGACAGTCCCATCTTTGCCGGGGTGCAGGGTCACGGCGTCTACCGGAGCCAGAATGACGGCTTCAGTTGGGCCGCTACCGGCTCCGACGACTGGATTATGGTCGATCTGGTCATGTCCCCCGCCTTTGCTGAGGATGAAACATTGCTGGCCCTGACCGGCACCGGGCAAACCGGCTATACGGTACAGCGCACGCAGGATGGCGGCCAAAACTGGCAGGCGTTGGGCAGTTATCCCGGCGGCATGGCCCTGGTAATGTCGCCCGCTTTTGCCCAGGACCAGACCGTCTATCTACTGACCGGCAGCGACAATCTTACCTACCGCTCGACTGACGGTGCCGTTACCTTTACCCCACTTGGTAACTGGTGGGCCGGGCACAATGTCAACGCCCTCGCCTTCTCCCCTGACTTTGCCCAGGACCAGACCCTTTTCGCCCTGGCCGTGTCTGACGGTCTGTACCGTTCCACTGACGGCGGCACGACCTGGACCCTGGCCGGGCTAAGCGGCAGCTTTAGCGCCCTGGCCGTCTCACCCAACTTTGCTCAGGATGAGATGCTGTTGGTCATCGACGCCGACGGCAACCTTTACCTCTCCCATGATGCCGGCGATAATTGGGAGCCGGTAATCGGAATTACGCTGGACAGCAGCGGCCGTTTCTCCATCGCCTTCTCGCCTACCTTTGCCGGCGACGGGGTCATCATGATCGCCAGTTCGGCCGATCCCGGCCCTTATCGCTCTCTTGACAGCGGCCAATCCTGGGCAACGGCCGGTTGGTATGACCCAGCCCATGATTATCAGGATGGCCTGATTGGCGGCGGTGTGCAGGACCTGGCGCTGGCCCCCAATCAGGATTGGAGTGGTATTGCCTACGCCGCTACACGCGCCGGTGTGGCCCGTTCTCCTTACGGGGGCAGCAGTTGGAATCAAAGGAACAAGGATCTGCCACGGCCGGCGGTACGTACGCTGGCCCATGCGCCCGGCCAGCCGCAGATCTGGCTGGCCGGCACGGCCTACTTCGAACAAGTCCGCTTTGATAGCGGTACGCTCCTCCCCGACGCGGGAGCTATCCATTATTCATATGACAGCGGCCAGACGTGGCGGCAGGTCAGCGGCCGGCTGCCCCGGCTGAACGCGGTTGCCTTTTCACCTAACTTTGCTCAGGACCAGACCGCCTTTGCCGCAGCCGGCATGATCGGACAGCATGGTTTTGTCGAGGGTGGCCTCTATCGTTCAACCGACGGCGGTAAACATTGGACGGCCGTAACCCCCGCCGCCACCGCCTTTACCACCCTGGCCGTCTCGCCCAATTACGCCAGCAACCAGACCGTCTGGGCAAGCGG
>JAWOIM010000519.1:0-6930 GCA_046484685.1 Chloroflexota bacterium
ACACCCCTCCTCACCGGCGTCGCATCCGCAGTGCCGGTGAGGAGGGGGGCAAGAATTAGATCCAAAAGATTTTCCTGTTCAATGGTCCCTGGCAGCAAACAATCTGGCAAACGTTTATGCCAACCAGCAACATGGAAACCGCATGGAAAACATGGCTACGGCTATCGACTTTTACGAGCAATCTTTAGCCATTCGTAGTCGGGAACGTTCGCCTTACGAGTGGGCACAAACGATGGTTAACTATGCTATGACCTTGGAGAAAGCTGATGAAAAAGACGCACTGTATGGAGAGAAAGCCATTAAGTCATTGTTACTGGCTTTGGAGGTCTTCCAGAAATCACTTTTTCCCAGAGAGTTTGAACTTGCTCAAACAAAATTAGGGGATGTGTACTTCAATTCCGGCAACTGGCAAAATGCAGTCAAACATTTTCAGGAGGCGCAGTTAGTCAGAGACGAACTGGTTTTGAGAAGCAGTGTTACCGATTCTCGAATAATAGAACTTGGCAAGCTCGGTAACATAGCCAGCGCATCTGCATATGCTCTGGCAAAGTTGGAACAATTCGAGGAAGCGATTGTAGGACTTGAGCAAAATTTGGCCTGGCTATTACGGAATTCATTAATTTTCACTGACGCCTTGTTAGATGAATTGGTGCCCCACGACCGTGAAAAATTACGCCGATATCTACAAAAAATAAAGCAGTTGGAAACACAAGCACATGCAGCAGTGGAAGTGGGCGCCCAAAAATTTTCAGACATTGCCACAGAGTTGCGCGAGTTGCATTTTGAGTTAACTGAATTGATTGATTCGATCCGCAAATACTTGCCTGGGTTTATGACACAAAGCATTGAATATGCCGATATCATCCATAACGTAACTACAATCGGACGGCCAATCGTTTATTTACTGACGACAGAACATGGAAGCTTGGCATTAATTGTGCTTCCACAATCTCCAAAGGTATTACCTGTCTGGATTAACGAATTTAATGAGAAAGAATTGGATAATATTTTGGAAGATCAAGCAGAACAAATGGGATACCTTCATGGCGCTATTGGTGCAGAAGTTGATGCCCTAATCAATGTTCTCGACCAATTTTGGGACCAGTTGGGACTCGAAATAATGTGCCCCATAGCAGAGGCTTTAGTAAAGCGTGGTTATAAACAAGCAGTTTTGATTCCGCTAGGGTTTCTCCGGTTGTTACCCTTCCACGCTTTTTACCTCGATGAATTGATCTTTACAATGGCTCCTTCTGTTTCTACACTTCATTCAGCTTTAGAATGGGTTAAAGTCAAAGCATCGAAACCACCTGTTATGTTGGCAGTCGGCAACCCTGGTCTGGGTAGTCAAAAGCCATTGCCGTTTGCCCAGCTTGAAGTTGAGCAAATAAAGTCGCTATGGCCATATGCGATTCAAACATTTTTTGCAGATCAAGCCACAAAACAGAATGTTATTGCTGAAACAAGTCATATTACCCACTTGCATTTGGCTTGTCATGGTCTATTTGATCCCTTACAGCCATTGGAATCTATTATTCAGTTGACTGGAAATGATTTTCTGACAGTGCGTGAAATCATTGAAGGTTCAGTTGATATGCCATCTATGCGCCTGGTTATATTATCTGCCTGTCAAACTGGAACGTCGGATTTTCATCTCACCCGAGATGAGGCAATAGGGTTTCCTCTAGCCTTTATGCAAATGAATGTCCCTGGAATCATAAGTACCCTGTGGTCTGTAACCGATATTTCTACCATGCTTCTTATGGAATACTTTTATCGAATTTATCTGCAAAACGGTACGGATATTGCCGATGCACTATGCCAGGCGCAGTTGTGGCTGCGGGGCGTAACGGCCGAAGAACTGGCTAACCGCTTGGGCCAGGAGCGCATGAAGTCGAAAGACAATAGGCTGGCGCTGGCAGAGGCAAGCGGCTATTGGCGGCGTTTTGCGGCGATGGAACCGGAGGAACGGCCGTTTAGCCATCCCTATTATTGGGCGGCGTTTACATTTACGGGAGCTTGATCAATAATAGTGGCCAACGGAGATAGAGATGGCTAACTCTTATGCTCAAACAGAAGATGTGACCTGTCCTAATTGCCAGCACACCTGGTCGGCAAACATCTGGTTGCTTGTTGACGTAGATGAACGCCCCGATCTAGCTGGCCTGGCCCGTTCGGAAAAGTGGCAAAACATATCTTGCCAAAACTGTGACCAGGCGCTTTCATTTAACGCTCCGCTGCTTCTATTTTGGCCATCTTCTACGCTCCCCCTTACCTTCTTTGCAGCCGCTAATCAAACACAGAACGCCAATGAGCAAGCCGCACAATTTCTAATCGACACCCTCTACGAACAACTGGGCAGTTCCCAATGGCAAGATGAATGGCTGGAGAGATTTCCAACGTTACCGGTTGCTTTTTTGCCCATTTTGTTGGGGCTGCCGCCTGAAAACGCACACCTGCTTTGGGCTATTACCCAACTTCAACACATGGCCAACTGGCAGGATGTCCGCACCTTCCTCGATCAGACCCCAATTGTATTAGAAACGTGGGTAGATGAAGTTTATGACCAGATCATTACTGCGCTACGCCAGCATGACGGTGACAGCGCCAGGGATTACGTCGCCGATCAAGAATTGTTGCGTCTCTGCCGGTCTGAGGGCATTGTTGGCGCCCTCTTCGATTTGACGGAGCTTTTGCCCGCGCCTCTTGATGAACAAGTAAAGGCTGCCCAGGCAAAAATTGAAGCCTCTGCCGAAGAGGGCTTGCCAAATCTCAACCGGGCCATTGAGATGCTGTTATTGGTCCAGCAGGACCCTGAGTTTACAAAAGGCGGCGGCCAGAGCCAGGGGATTGTCACACAAAATTTGGGCATGGCCTTGTTTAGACGTTACCGGACGTTGGGAAATCGGGTGGATCTGGATGAGGCCATCGATTACCTGGAAACGGCCGTGCGGGTTACCCCAAAAGCATCATTTGCCAATTACGCTCTCTCGCAGCGCACGTTAGCTCAAGCGCTTGAAGAACGTTACCGGCAAACCAGTCGCGGCTCTGACCTGGACCAGGCAGTTGCGGCCCATGAAGCTGCTGTGGCTGCGACACTTGAAGAGCCCGCTTACCTGGCAGAACACCTGAATAGCTATGCCCGGCTGTTACGCGAACGATACGGCCGCGGCGGTAGCCTGGATGATTTAGAGCAGGCCATTACCGCCTGGCAAAACCTGGTTAATCTCGTAGATGAGGCAGCGCCACAGGCAGTCACTTATCTGAACAACCTGGCCAATGCCTACCGTGAATTTTATCGGCGCAATGGTAACGATGCCTTTTTGCGAGAGGCGGTCGCTATCCATAAGCAAATCGTTGACTTGCAGCCGGACAGTACCGGTGCTCAGGTTAATCTGGCCAACGCCTACATGGACGAATTCTGGCGGTTTGGCTATACCCGCGAGCTGGATAAAGCCATTGCTGGCTACGAGCAGGCGCTCCAATTGTTAGATGCACCGGAAGAGGCTGCCGGCGTTCAACACAATCTGGCCAAAGCCTTGCAGCTACGAGCCGACTTGACAGGGAATGTTGATGACTTTATCAGCGCGTGGCAGCTTTTGTCGCCAATCATCAAACAAACATCAGCAGAAGCGCCTGATTATCCCTCTCTACTCAACACCCTGGGGACAATCATGCAATCGGTTTACGAGCGCAGCAGTGATGAAACCTACCTGCACGCCGGAATTGAGGCATACTGGGGGGCAGCCAAAACCGGTCTGGAGCGGAAAACATCACTGGTATTGAGCGCCATTGCACCTAACTGGGGCAACTGGGCAGCCGAACGGTCGAGTTGGGCAGAGGCTGCTGTCGCCTATGGTTACGGTTTGGAAGCCGCTGAGCGTTTGTACCGGCAGCAATTAGAACGAACGGCCAAGGAACTTTGGCTGCGTGATGCCCAGACACTGCCCGGTCTGGCTGCCTTTGCCCTGGCCAAAACAGGCGACTACGCCAGCGCCATCCTGCCTCTAGAGCAAGGACGAGCGCGACTGTTAGGCGAGGCGCTGCGCCGCGACCCGGCAAATCTCTCCCGCCTCAGCCAGGGCCAACATCGTTCGCTTTATGAGCAGTATGTCAATATCGTCCAGGAAATTGAAGCGCTGGAACTGACCCCAAGCAAGGACGATGGCAGCGTTGTTGATAAACTGCGAGAGTTGCGCCGGCAGCTTAATGATGTCATTGTCGCCATTCAGGAAATACCGGAGTTTACCCACTTTCTAAGTCAGCCTTCATTGCCGGAAATAACCGCTGCTTTGACAGAACCGCTGGCCGAGAATGGGCAGCCGGCAATCGGCGTTTACATCACGATCACTTCGCTGGGAGGGGTGGCGCTGCTGGTTCACGCCCAGAGTATTGAACCGGTCTGGCTGGAGATGGACAGCGAAACCCTGGAACAGCTCTTGCGCGGCCCTTATCGGGAAGAAGATGCGCAGAGGGCGGAAGTGGAAAGCGCGGCTATTGAAGCCTTGATTGGCGCACAACTGCCGCCTGAATATCGCCTTAAGCGCGTAGATCCCGTCTTCTCCCCGGAAAGCGATACAATTGCCGGTGGCTATTTAGGCGGCCAGTTAGGCATCAGTGATTTGCAGGCAGCCATTGCTGAGACACTGGTCAAAATTGGGGAAACGATCGTGCAGCCAATTGCCGAAAGGTTAGAAACCATCGTGGCGGCTGCTAATGGAGCCACACCCACCGTCATTATGATTTCCACCGGCAAGTTGGGGCTGCTGCCTTTGCACGCCGCACCCTATCAGAGCGCCAACGGGCAGACACAGACCTTGTTAGATCGGTACGTTACACTCTTTACGCCTGACGCCGAATCTCTGCTGGTTGCTCGCCGCCGTATTCATGAAAGGCGCTCCACTCAGGCACTGCTCACGGTCATTGACCCCACGAACACATTGCCTTACGCAAAGTTAGAGCAAGAAGTTGTCACGGCCCATTTTGACCGTCAGGCCACAACTATTTTGGCTGACGAAACCGCCAGGAGAGAAGTCGTCATAGCCCACGTTGCCGGACAGGAATACCTTCATTTTGCCTGCCATGGGTTTTATGATTGGGATAAGGTGATGGATTCTGGTTTACTCCTGGCTGATGCGACCGCCTTGCAAGATACTGTTCCCTTAACGCTGCGTGATATGTTGCAGCCAACATTTTCACTGGCGCAGTCTCGGCTTGTCGTACTCTCCGCTTGTGAAACGGGACTGAGCGAGTTTCGGCGAACACCCGACGAGTACGTTGGCTTGCCGGCTGCCCTCCTCCAGGCCGGCGCTCCGGCGGTAATCAGTACGCTGTGGGCCGTTAATGACCTGTCCACTTCTCTCCTGATGAAGCAGTTTTACGAGGCGCATATTACTCATGGGTTGGCGCCGGCTGCCGCCCTGCGTCAGGCGCAATTATGGCTGCAAGAGGTCTCGGCCGGTGAGTTGGCCGACTATTTTGCCGCTAAACGGAAGGAGCAGGCTGGCCCATCGTCAGTAATATCAGCAGCGTGGCGACGATTTGCTGCTGAGAAACCAAAAAGTAGACCCTTTGCTCACCCCTACTATTGGGCTCCCTTTACGTTTATGGGGGCGTAATGCACAGGTCACACGTACCCTGCGCCCGTCAATTTTTAGGTCTGCGTCGCTTTGGTTTACAGGTCAATTGTCTGTATGCTATACTCTGATCGTAGATCGTGCTTGGCAAATGCTTGATTATCGTACATCCTGTCTTAAAGGATAGCCAGCAGCTATTTCTCAGGGGGGTGTAATATGGCCAAGAGAACAAGAGAGTACCCGCTTCACCAACTCAATGTCGGCTGTTTGATCCTGTCCGCCGGGGTTGGGGCAATAGCGGCTATGTTAATGTTCTGCTTATTAGTTCGCTATGAGGCGTGGATTCTTGCCAATGCTTACTGGCTGTCATCTGGGTTTAGGTGGACTATTGCCATTTTTTTAGTAGTTTGGGTTGTTCGATTCTTTCGTTCCCGACGACGACCATCACAGATGGATACGCTATCTGGCTCGCGGGCACCATCCTTGCCGGCCGGTTCTGTAGATCATGGAACTTTCGCTAGGACCCGGTCGCTACGAGGAGTGGACGCGGCGATCACTGAGGAACAAGAAGCCGAAATCGAGGCTCTAATCGCCCGGCTTGCCAACGATGACGCCGATGTGCGCCGGTTGGCCGTTTCCAGGCTAGCCGATTTCTCCCAGATCAATGTTGTTGAAGCGCTATTTCCCCTTCTTGAAGACTCATCAGAACCTGTGCGTCGCCTGACCTATCATGCCCTGACATCCCTGCTTTCTTTACCTACCCTTGGGCCATTTCTGTGGCGTATTCAGACGGAAGCGATCCCGGCTGATTTCCAACCGGGGCTAAGTGAAGCAGTCGGGCGATCAATTGTCCTACACGAAGACAGATACAGGCCTGGAATGGTTGAAGATGCAGAGAAGTTGGCTGAAGGGTTAATTGCATACTTTATGGAAACGAAAAATTCTCAGAAGGCCACTGCCATCTGTCATGACATTTTGCGCTATTATCGTTGTCACTTTGACGAACTGCCAGACATTGAACTATCGCCACCTTTAACCAAAGCAGGCCAGTTTTGTTATGATCTGGGCTTTCACCTGACGCAGAAGCTTGCTGATACTGGACAAGTCTACCATATCAGGCCTCTGGCTCGAGAGCTTATTCACCTGACAGCCAGCTTGGGCAATGCTATCTTTGCCTGGCACGGTCTGGCTTGCCTCAGTCAGGCTTTAGCCCGGGGCGGTGACGACTCGCTTTCTCTTGAAATCTACACTAAGATTACCAATCTCATACAACGCACCTGGTATCTAGAGCCAATCGAAGAGACGAACCTACAGAGCTTTTTTGTGTGGCAGACAAAATGGTAATAGCGCTCGATAC
>JAWOIM010000542.1:0-4340 GCA_046484685.1 Chloroflexota bacterium
CGCAGCGCCCCTAACACGCGCATGATTTCATACGGCCGTTCCACCCGTTGCACCGCCTGTTTACCATGTACCAGGGCACAGCAGAGGGCTAACCATTTGGCCCAGGGCGTACGCGAGGCTACATTCAGCGACTTATATTTAAGGGCGGCCATACTCTGAAAGAAGACCGCTACCGGGTAATGGTAACGAAAACGCTCTGAACTGTAGGTTTCAGCAATTTGCCGCAGTGCATGGAGAAAATAGAGCAGGTTTTCAAAATAGAGCGGGTACTGGGTGTAAATAGCATCGTACCACTCCGGCACATAGTCGCGTAGTTCAGCAATAAACGCATCAAACGGTGCTGTTGCTTTATCCAGCAAAACATTTTCTAACAGCAGGGCAAAACGAATGGCCGTATTTTTGTCCCACAAATCATCATCGACCATTTCCTGGAACAGGCGATAAAAAACGTGGGTGCGAAATTCAACTTCTAATTTGGCCAGATCAAAATAGATATGGCCGGGCCGGGCATCGGAAAAGTCAATGAGCCAGAGCGGAACGTCGTCGCTGGTCTCAATTAGAACATTGGTGGTATTAAGATCACCATGAACGACGGGCGAAATTTGGGGGATGGGCACAATCATATCCTCGCGGCCTACTTCCCACAGCAGGTAGCGCAAATTGGCAATAGGGGCAATAAAACGGCCGGAGAATAGTTCGAAGCTGCTATCCTGGAAATCATACGGCCGTTCCGTCAACTCGGCGATGCTGTTGGCCAAAACCGTCTCCTGCGTTTCCGTTACCAGGCCATACACATCAATGCGCTTGCCCCGCCGAAAAATGGGGTGAGCCAACAAATGGCGCTGCGCAGATGTTAAGCGCACCCGAAAGCGGAGCAGCGGGTGGCTTTTATCGTTGAGCAGGTTGGAAAGCGGCTGGCGGGCTATCAGGTTGTCGTGCAAATAGAAAACACCCTGGCGTGTATCCAGTTCGGCTACTTCAAAGCCGCGCAAAATAAGGGTTGGCTGTTGGCCATCACGTACAGCAGCATCGACAGCCTGTAAGGTCGGATTATTGGGCACGGCCGATAAAGTAGTCAGGGTTTCGGCAGAAAGGCTAAAATCGGCCGTGGCTTCATCAGCGTCCATCAGCTCAGTTGAATCCACCAGGACAGCCTCATCTAACATCAACTGCGTGGGCAAAATGCGTGAATAAAGGGGGGCCCAGTAACGGAGTTCCGTATCGCTGCTGCCGGCATAAAGCTGCTCCATACTCACCCGAAGCTGATTTAATATTTTGTCAATCAACTCCTTACGCACCTGGTTCTGATCTTGCAAAAATTGGTTGAGCGTAATGGCTTCATCATTGGAACCGGCCAGAGTATAACAAGCACCGGCCAAATGCTGCGCCCGCACCATCTTCCCCTGAATCTGACCGACGCGCCGGTTCAGACGGGGCTGTATGATATGTTCTTGTTTATACTGCACCATCTCCATGCGGTCAGCTACTTCAATTTTGAGGATCAGCTTCAACTGGTGCGACGGCTTCACCGTATAAATGCGCGACCCACTAAATCCTTCATTCATATGAAAAATTTGTACCACATCACTATTGGCAAACAGACGCTTAATAATATATCGTTCTTCGGGACTTTGGCGCAGCGCGTCCAGATCGGCACTACCCAGGCCCGGCTCAATACGCGGCTTAACATTTTCGTTGAGATATTGAACAAACAATTCATCCCAATCAACTGTGGCAAAAACATGCTGATGCACCTGTGCCGGCAGATCATTAAGCACCGCTGATGACTTAACAAAATGCCAGGTTGCTCCTGCCCGCAGCAGGTAGCGCATCTTGTCATCAGTAGCGTTTGTAAAAATGACAATCGGTATTTTAGCCCGTATTTCTCGCACCTGATTCATAAACAGCGTTATTTCTGAAACGCTGTAAGGATCCGCATCCAAAAACACAAGATCGATGTCTCGGTCATTGGCAATAATATGTAGTGCCTCTTCAAAAGTAACGGCCAGTAAAAATATGAAGGCACCTTGATGGACGAACAAATTGGAGGGAAAGGAAAGAGTGGCAGCAGCAGGGGAGGCGTGACTAGAAACCGGCTCGGGCGGTTTACGGCTGCCAGTCATGAGCAATGTCTTAAGTTTCATTAAACCCTGAAACACTTTGTGTGCGGCTGTCATTGCTTGCCTCCTGTAAAAACAGGTTTTAGGGTCTTCGATTAAAGGCGAACCTACTCTATTTCTAGGCGAAGCCTAGAGTAAAGAATCTTACGGTGCTTCGGGATCTTAGGGAGTTGACAAAACGTATTGCGTATTTCGTATTGCGTAACCAGAGAGAATTACGGAATACGCTATACGGAATACGACTAAACTCCACGAATTTCCAAAGAGCCAGTTATATTATACCTATACGAATGAAGTTATGTCAAATTTAGTTTGTGGGGAGGGGTACATAACTGCAAAATAAAGGGGGAAAACTCTACCGGCAGATCAAGCCAATTCGCCTAATTCCTGTAAAACACGTCTTGTGGTGCGAGAAATGGCCCGACCGTCTTTTGTAATGAGGTTGGTTATTTCCTCAGCCGAAGCAAAAACATTCTCATAGCGAGTAGACAACCAACGAGCAGCATAGTTGGGGTGATTGATACTGGTCAACAGTTGGGGAAACAAGGCAACATCAAAAACATCGAAACGATACTGTTTGGATTTGTTTTCACGGCGGGAAAATTGGCGCATCTTGACTGTTTTCAAACAGGGACCGACCTTAAAGTCTTCGCTATTTTTTAGACCAAGCTCTTCTTCCAGTTCACGCTGCAAGGCCCGGTTCATTGAGCCACCGTCCCCTTTGCTGTCATCAAGTTTGCCTCCGATCAAATTAAATCTATGCCAGGCTTCATTCCATTGCAACAAATAGCGTCGCTGTTCACCTGTGCCTACCGCAATAAAAGCAAAGGCGCTGCTTTGTCTTCTGGAAAAACGCCAGTCAAGTATTTCAGCATATATTTTCCTCAACCAGACCGCTATTGAATGGGTGTCTTTAACAGGTTTGGCCGGATGAGACACCTCAATAAATGCGTGTGAAAAATTGGTTATACTCCAGGCTGTATAATAATTTTTTGGGTTAAAATAGGAAGCGTTTTCTGTGGCGTGTCGTTGTTCGATTGTAATGTTCATGCCTTATTTCCTGCAATGTTAAACCTGTTTTGGCTCACAATAAATGAGTATGGTGAGTATGGTTTGTTAAACTAATTTTATGTCAAAAGCATACTTGTATTTTCTGCATGAAAGAAGTAACCCACACAAGATGCCTCTATCTTGGGTTGAAGACTTGGCACTAGCCATAGTATAAGGGGCAATAATGATAATTTCATTAGTACTTTGTCGCTAACTTTTTGTCGCCTGGTTATCAGATAGAAGCAAGTGATATAAAGCCCCAAGCTGTTGGGCCGATCGCTGCCAGGTAAATTGAGCCGCCTGTCGTCGGCCAAGCCGGCGCAGCCGTTCACGGGCAGGAGTATCGGCCAAAAGCTGCTGCATAGCCCGGCTCCAGGGCTGCGGCGTGTGGGGTGGAAGGAGCACGGCCGTTTCTATCCCCCTCTCTTTATCCACCACCACCTCCGGCAAACAAGAGGCATTAGACGTAATCACCGGCACACCACAAGCCATGGCTTCTAGCAACGGTAAGCCAAAACCCTCATACAAACTAGGGAAAAGAAAAAGATCGGCCCCGGTGTACAGAGCAGGCAGATCGGCATCATCGACAAACCCCATAAAGCGAACGCGGCCCTCTAGCTTTTGCCGGGCCACCTCGGCCATCATTTCTTCATAGAGCCAGCCCTTTCCCCCGGCAATGGCCAGCGTATGGGGCCAATCGGCGGCAATGGCAGCAAACGCCTGGATAAGCATTTGGTAGTTTTTACGGGGCTGAACGGTACCCAGGCTGAGCAGATAAGGGGCCTCATCTAATCGGTAGCGGCGTCGAACGGCCGTTACCTGCGCCTCCTCTGCCGGCTGAAATGAAGCGTTGACACCACTGTACAGCACCGTTACCTTCGCGGCCGGTACCTGCCACAAATCTAGCAAATCCTGCCGGGTGGCTTCCGAATCGGCCAAAATGTGGCTGGCCCGCCGTACCGACCAGGGCACAACCCGATTTAGATAATCAACCAGTACCTGGGGAAAGGTATGGGGAGAGTGAATAAAAGAGAGATCGTGAACGGTTAATAGGGTGGGAATACCTGCGGCCACCGGTGGCAGTACAAAGTCAGGCGAATGAAACAAATCCAGGCGGCCCGTGACCAACTGTACCGGCAGAGGCAGTCGCAGCCGGTACCAGGGCCGGTA
>JAWOIM010000640.1:0-12873 GCA_046484685.1 Chloroflexota bacterium
TATACTCTTCACCATGTCAAAGCCAACGGCCAGAGCAGACCTAAAGTGTTCAAGCTCACCACCCGCACCCTGGCCGGCGGTGAAGCGATTCAGATTCAAAAAAAACATGCTTTGCGACCGGTCACCACCCGTCGCTACTATCCCGGCGAACATGCTGTTAGCGTGCAGGTCAACGGCCGTGTTCTGGGTTCAATTAATTTTGAATTACAGACATAGTGGCAAATGACAAAGGGGGGGTAATTTGCGGCGACTGAGGCTAATTGGCTCCAGTCGCCGCTGTAAACTAAATTTGGGGCCAGTTATTAACTTGCGGGCAGTGGTTCTTGGGGATTTTCACAGTACACAAAGTGGCTGGTAGCCCGTGTGTGGTAATGGAATTCCTTACCGTCAACGGTCAGAACTAGCCGGTAGCCCGGTTCGAGGGCCATCGTATAGCCCATGTCCGGTTCGGGGCAGCCCAGCGCGCCATCGCTCCAGGTGACGCTTTCAACTTCAACAACGGTGATGGCGTCACGGTTGACCTCGGCACGTTCACTCAGGTCTGCCTTCATTTCGTCCACCAGTTTTTTTAACTCGTCGGGGATTATAACCGTTTCTTCCATTTCTTCTCTCTCTGCTGTTGGTGTTGGTACGACAAGTTCAGCCGTTTCTGTGGGGGCCGGTTCTGCCGTGGGTTCCACAACAGCCGGTTCCCCACAGGCCACCAGCAGCACCAGACTTACTATCATCATTATCGTTACTTTTAGCAATGTTTTCATTTTACACTCCTTTCTGTTGATGGAACACAAAGAGCCGATATCGAGTCACTGCGCTTTGTTTTCCATCTGAAAATTTCTGCCTTACACTTATATAACGATGTCACCCCCCAAAAAGTTCCCCAAGAAAAAACCGCCTTGATGATAATCATTATCAAGGCGGCCAGAAAAACCGATTTCTGAACTGATTACTGAATACTGCCTACTGGCAGTTATCCAGGGGACCGGCAGGAGGCAAACTGCCGCTGCTGAGGGCTTGCAGACTATTATCGAAGTGGATACGGCCGTATCCCAACTGGCCCTCATAGCCGGCGTTGGCGTGATCAATAGAAACGGCCGTACCCCCAATATAGCGACCTACATCAGCCAGTGATAAGGTGGGATCGGCGCTAAGCAGCAGAGCAGCCTGCCCGGCGACAAAGGGGGTAGCCATTGACGTACCGCTCCACCAGGCAAACTGATCCATGGGATAGGTGCTGTAGATTACTTGACCCGGCGCAGCAATATCTACCCAATGGCCATAATTGGCAAAATCAGCTTTGAGCGGTCCATAGCCAACGGCCGTTACCGCCAGCACACAGTCGATCGCCGCTGGGAATTGGGGAGTGTCGGCGTTTAGATTACCGGCTGCCGCCACCACTACCACACCCTGTGCAGTTAGCTGGTCAATAACATCTAAAAGCAAGACTGACGGTTCAGCCGTGCCCAGGCTCAGGTTGATTACGTTGGCCCCATGCTCTGCGGCAAACAACATCGCCTCGGCCAGGACAAAGGTGTAGCCCTGCCCATCCGAGTTCAACACGCGCAGAGGCATAATTTGGGCCTGGGGGGCTACGTTGTGGATAATACCGGCAATGTGTGTGCCATGTCCGGCCACTGAATCAACATAGCCATCGCCATTGTGGTCCTGACCGGTAAACGCATCTTCAGGAACCAGGTCATTATCGACAAAGTCATAGCGAACGGCCGTCAACTGCGGGGCTAATAAGGGATGGCTCAAACTGACACCTGTATCCAACACGGCCACTACCACACCGGCCCCCTGGCTGTGATTATGAGCAGCCTGCAACTGGGTTTGCTGGACGGCCGGCTGCTGGTAATAATGGGCACTATCAAATCCTTCCATTTGCCATTCAAACAAATCAAGCGGATCAAGCGTCTCTTCAGCTTCCTGAACGCTGAAATCACTTTCTCCTTCTTCATATGGCCAACCATAAATATCCCGCGTGTTGCCATCGGGCGAAACGTGACCGGCTTCTCCTGAGGGCCAGCCGTAAATGTCGCGGGTATTGCCTTCGGGGACGGTGCTGCGTAAATTGGGCTCGGCGTAGGCCAGTCGTGTATCCAGGATCATGGCTGCCAGTACGTCAACGGCATCTGCTTCAGGACTAACCTGAAGCAGATAAACGGTGTCGCTGTTTAATAAGGGTTTGACGGTGGTCGTAGCGTAGTCGGCGTTAATCTCGTCGATGGTAACGCTTGTATTTAGCCGTACCACAATCTGCGACGGCCCAGCCGTTCCCATTTCATCTGCTGCTACTTGAGCCTGCTGGCTAAGCCCCAGGCTTAAACCAAGAACCAATACACTTACGATAAATATAATAATAGACCGTGTTGTTATCATTTCACTTTCCTTTCTTACTTAAACTGTAGGGTATTATCGCTTGCCCATTAACAAAAATGGTGCCCAATAATAGGGATGAGCGTATCGTTCCTTTTGGGCCAGTTGGGCTGCGCGTAAGGCCGCCGCTGGCCGCAGTCCTCTCTCTGCTAAACAAGTATACCACCCTGTCATTAAATCAACGGTAGCTTCATCCTCTACTACCCACAGGCTGACTACCAGCCCGCTTGCACCGGCTCCAAGGAAGGCACGTGCCAGGCCCAGCACCTCATCGCCTGCATCCACTTGTGCCCGCCCTGATTCACAGGCGCTCAGCGTCACCAATGTATCGCTCAGATCAAAGGTCAGAATATCGGCCGCCGTTAGCCAGCCATCATGCAGTTTTAAGGCGGAAAAGATCGGGTTATCGGCTCGGAAAAGACCATGACAGGCGAAGTGTAAAAAATCGGGTGGGTTTTGGGCCAACTGCTGCTGTACGGCCGTTATGGTAGCTTTTTCAGCCAGATGGGTATCAACCCCAGGGAATTGCTGGGTCACGGCCATCACTTCCTTCTCTACAGCCGGAATCAGGGGATCGGGCAGGCCAAAAATCGCGCCCTGGCGCGGTGGTGCATACGGCCGTTCCTGGCACAAAGCCAATACATTGGTGCTGGGTGCGTAAGAAATTTCAAAGCGGTCAATCAGATACGTCTGCTCGTTACGCAAGGCGTGGAACGGAACCTGGTGCAGCAGCCCGTGCGGTACAATGGCCAGCGGATGAACATCCGCTGAGTCAGGAGGCAGAAAATGGGCCAATGGCGCTACCAATTTCTGGTAAAGCGTTTGTAAAATGCGCCAGGTTGAACATGTCAGACGGTGCATGTGACGCTGTACAAAGTCAGGCCCGGCCCGAAAATGTCGCCATTGGATATTGAGTTGATTAAGCTGTCGCTGCACAGCGGATACCGTTGTTAAATTCCGCACCACATTCAGGTTGCCTGCCGCTTTGACAAAGGCCAATACCTCATCACCAATCGTGTGATAAGCAATTAGCAGCAGGTCGTCGGGCAAACGAGCCAACAATTTGTCCGGGTGTAGGGCAGCGGTAAACGGATCTAATGTAACCGACCCCCTTTCCATTTGCAGCCGCAACTGGCTAATTTCCTGTTCCAGTACCTGGGCACGCTGGCGCAAATCAGTCAGGCTAGGCGGTGTTTCTATCTCGCTGGTGTCTAGAAAAGCATTATAGATAGCGTTTAAATCCCCCTGAAGCTGCGTCAACTGTGGCGTGGCCGTCGACTGCTGATCACCAACCGTAATAACCCCATTGAGCAAATCAAGCAGCGTGCGAGATTTTGCCTGTTCGGCTACCAGAAAGGCGTCTTGGACTGCTTCCACTCCGTCTCGTTCTAGATAAAGCTGGAGTAAATTTTCATATGCAGCCGCCTTGTCGCGCCAAAAAGAGATGCGCATTGCCTCCTGAGCTACCGTCCCCCGCAGTTGTTCGATTTCAGAAACGGCCGTTTGCAGCCATTGTTCTGCTTCATCTATGTGCCCCTGCTGCCAGCGCAGCCAGCCCAGCCGCTGGTAAAGCCGGTAGCGTACATGAGGCAGCACCAACACCTCGGCCAGCTTTTGCGCCTGTAATAAATGGGCTTCTGTCTGGGCCAGGTCGGGTAGGTGCAAATCAGCCAGGCGTAAATGGGCATATAATCGCTGCACCGGCCAGCGCCCCAACGATCTATTTGTTTTGTCTGGCTTTAATGCTACCAGTGCCAGGGCTTCTTCTGCCAGGGCCAGCGCTGCCTCACGTTGGCCCCGTTTTGCTTGTAGATCTGCCTGCTCCAGCATCACAATACACAGTAGAGGAATGTTGCCTGCTGTCGTAAACAACTTGATAGCCTGACTCTGGGCCGATTCCGCTTCTTCCAACTGGCCCAGTGCCGCCAGGGCCACGCTCTTCCCCCACAGGGCACGCGCCTGGTAATGATGGTACCCTGCTTCGCGGCAGGCTGCTTCCGCCTCCCGGTATGCGGACAGGGCTTCAGGGTACAGATTGAGAGCCAGGTAAACATGGGCCTCTTGCAGCAGCAGGCTGCGGGCCAGGCCAAACCCCTCAAGCGAACTGAGCAGATGGCGAGCCTCGGCCAGAGCGGTCAGACTGCGTTTATAACTGCCCAGCAGCAGATGGGCATCGCCGCTGTTGATAAGCGATTGGGACTGGAGCAAAGTACGACCGGCCGCGGCCAGAATGGTTGAGGCTGACTCAAATTCAGTCAACGCTTCGCTGGCGCGTCCCAAATGGAGCAAAATAATGCCCCGGTTATTTTGAATATCGCCTACCCGTTCGCGCAGACCAATCGTCTGAAACCAGCTTTCAGCAGCGGCATAAGCAGCTAACGCCGCCTCGTACCGTCCCATCAGCCGGTAGCAAACCCCTTTGTTTTGGCAGGTTAGGCCGGCAATCAGTTGGGCCTCCCGGTTATGATCTAATTCTCCACTCTGAGCCAACCGGTCCATGACTGTCTGGGCGCTGCTCAAGGCTTCTTGATGGCGCCCCATTTCGTTTAAGATGTGAATGCGCCCTACATGGGTTCGCAGGGCGGGCAGCGCCTGGTTGAGGGCCTGATAATCGTCGTGGGCCTGCTGGATGAGCTGTAAAGATTCTTCCAGATCTCCTTTGGCGGCGTGGGCCTGGGCCTGGATATAGGTGGCCCGGGGAATGAGGGCGTGGGCTTGCAGGGCGTGTGCCCGCTCAATGCAAACGGCCGTTATGGCGCGTGCCTTTTCGGGGTTGCTGCGGGCCAGGTCACTGGTTTCGTCCAGCAAGCGTGACAAAGCCACCTCATCCAGCAGGGCTGTTTGCTGCTGGATATGGGTGGTTATATCACTGAACGATAGTTCGGCTATTTGTTCAATCAAGGTTGCCGTCTCAAAGCCTTCGGTCACAGTCAAAGCCTTCGGTCCCAGGTTCAAAAACTGTGGCCACAGGTTCAAAAACTGTGGCCACACTATAGCTCATCAGGTAAAGGGCTGCTTAATGGCTAAAGGTAACGGGTGTGATAACGACCTCAAGCTGGTCGCTGCTAAGAATAACCTCATATGTGCCCATATTGATGGCCTGAAAGGAAAATTCACCAAATTCATCGGTGGCGGTGAGGGTCTCGCTGCCGCTGTCATTATCGCTGCCGGCCCGGCAAAGTTGGACGGCATAAATCGTATCGGCCGTTTCGTGAAGCGGAAAAACCTGTCCGTACAAAGCTATGCGGTCATCAGGGCCTGGCTGGAGGTGTAGAGCAATTTCTACACGGGGTGTGGCGTAAACAAGCTGCCGTATCGTATCATCCAGGATGGCGGCACGCATCCCGGCCACAGCCATCTGCTGGCTGCTATCAAACGTAAGGCGGGCGCTGACACGCTGCCACAGAGAAGGGGATCGGGGAACCTGTCGCTGCTGTTCGTCAAACCGGTGGCGCAGCGCGCTGCGCACGGTCGCCGGCGGTCGGGCCAATACCAGTTGTTGGCTGAGGTCGAGGAATTTTTTCAGCCAATCGGCCGTTTCCTGCGCGGACGGGTTGGCCGACAGTGACGCAGTCACCGCCTGTGCCTCCTCTGGTGTGAGTCTTTCCTCTAGCCAGTCAACTATTTGTTGGAATTGCTGACTACCTTTCTTGTCCATACGATTAACCCTGTTACACTCTTTTTGTATTGCCGGTTGCTACTATATAAATGCAGCCAGAGAGCTTAAAAATACATCGATTTTCAAAAAAGCTCGTTTTTAAGTATGGCATCCTCAACCAATTTACGCAACCAGGCAAAGCCACATCGAGTATAGCAAGGAATCGTGGGGCACAGACCTGACAGGTTTGGTGCAAGCAACGCTTGCCAACCTGTCAGGTCTCCCACAAAACGCTGCCATACTCAGCCACATCATTTTTATTGACGAATCGACAAACAGTATGTTATTCTTAGCCAATGCTGAGAGTTAGAAGCATTAGCCAAACAGATGTGATGGTTGCTAATTTTCTAAATTTTAATCTTCCCTCTTCCCAACACCAATCTCGGCCTGCTTGTCCAGTATATTCAGGCAATTATTCAAGCATTCGTAAACGGCACCGGTATTCCTTCAGAGCGTTATACCAACTAGTAGAAATTTGTGCTTTTTAAGGGGGTGATAGGATACAAAACACCTGACGTCCGCAAAAGAAATCGGATTTTTAACTCATATTCACCATTGGTAACCCAGAAAAACCTGGTTTATGGCCTAGTAGTTTGACAATGTAAATTTAGAACACCAACCACCACCGAATGGAATTCGGCGGCTGAAATAGCAAGTCTGCTTCAGCAGACTATAAAGGTTTCGACCGCCAGTGCGCTTTAGCGTACTTCCCATATTAGCCTGGGAATTCCATTCCCAGGTCTTTCAAGATGACGGAGAAGAGAAATGTTTACCTGTAAAAAACTATCTGTATTGCTCGCATCTGCCTTACTGCTGATGTTTGTCCTGGCTGCCTGTGGAGGAGACACGGCTGTGCCAGACAGTCCTGCCGATACACCGGCCGACGCACCGGCCGACGCACCCGCCGATATGCCGGACGATGCGCCCACCGATGCGCCGGCAGAGCGCAAAGTGGCAACGTTTATCTGGACGCAAGAGTTTGACAACTTGAATCCACTCTACACCAATATGTGGTTCTCCAGCATTACCCAACAAATCTGGAACGCCTCGGCCTGGAACTTTGATGTGGACAACAACCCTAACCCGGTCCTGGTTACGGAAATACCCAGCCCGGACAACGGCGGTATCTCGGCCGACGGCCGCTCCATTACCCTCCAACTGCGTGATGACATCGTTTGGTCAGACGGCACGCCCCTGACTGCGGCCGATTTCTTATTCACGTACGAAATGGTGATGAGTCCCAACAATATTGTCAACAGCACCTATCCCTACAATCTTATTGAAAGTATTGAGGCACCGGACGACCGTACCGTTGTCACCACCTTTGAGGAACCGTTCATTCCCTGGGTGGCCTCCCTGTGGAGCTTTGTGTTGCCAGAACATGTTTTAAGTCCTGTTTATGAAGCTGAAGGCAGCATCGATACGGCCGACTGGAATCTGGCGCCCACTGTCGGTGCCGGTCCCTTTGTCTTTGTAGAATGGGAATCAGGCAGTTTTGCCCGCTTTGTGCGCAACGATAACTATTACAATGCCCCGGCCAACATTGACGAAATCTTTATCCGCTTTGTGCCCGATGATGCGGCTCAGGTGGCTTCTCTGCGTACCGGTGATGGCGACCTGGGTACCTTCATTGCCTTGTCTGACGTGCCGACCCTGGAAGCAGACGGTGTAGAAATCGTCACCGTTGTTTCTGGTTATGACGAAGGGTGGTACCTCTACTTTGGTGAAGAAGCCCACCCGGCTTTAAGCGATGTGCGCGTACGCCAGGCGATTGCCATGTGTTTTGACCGCTTTGCTTTCAACCGGGACCTGCTGCTTGATCTAACCGAACCGGCCGTTGATTTCTGGGACAATACGCCTTACGCTAACCCCAACCTGGAAGCATGGCCTTATGATCCGGGTGCAGCCAATGATTTGCTGGATGAAGCGGGCTGGGTAGACAGCACCGGCAGCGGTATCCGTGACCAGGATGGTGTAGAACTGGTACTGCACCACGGAACCACCACCCGCGAAATTCGCCAGGATACCCAGGCTGTGGCCCAACAACAGTTGGCCGAGTGTGGTATTGGCCTGGAAACCACCGGTTATGCCGCCGATGTTTTCTTCCAAAGCTATGGCAATGGTGGCCCTATGGCTACCGGCGAGCTGGATATTGGTCAATGGTCGGCATCCGAAGCGTTCCCTGACCCGGACTCCAGCCGCTGGCTTTGTGCTGAGATTCCCACCGACGACAATCCGGACGGCAGCAACGATCAAAAAATATGTGATGAAGAGTTAGACGAATTGTTCCGTCTGCAAGCGACCCAGATTGACTTTGAGGAGCGGCAGCAGACATTCTGGCGTATTAGCGAGATTATGCACGAGAATGTTTACTGGCTTGGCATCTGGCAAGACCTGGATGTTTGGGCCGTAAGCGCCCGCCTGACCGATGTGAGCATCTCTGGCGCATCGCCGTTTTATAATGTTGCCGAATGGGATATTCGCTAGGCGTGGTCTGTAAATTGTAGTGTGTGGAACGTGGGGCACCAGGCCCCACGTTCCATGCGTTATGATTGCTTGATGCGTAGGTAATTATGACCCGTTACATTATCCGACGATTGTTGCAAGCCATTCCCTTGCTGTTTATTGTCAGTCTGATCCTGTTTGCCCTGATGTCCAGCATTGGTGATCCCTTATCCATGATGGGGGGGCGCAATCCAACGCGCCCGGAAGACCGGCAGCGACTGGCGCGGCAGTTGGGGTTAGATCAACCGCTGATGGTGCAATATCTCTACTGGTTGATTGGTAATGATTGGGTAATGATTGATGTGACCGGTGATGGTGAACCGGACACTTACGGCCGTCGCCAGGGCGTCTTGCGCGGTGATTTTGGCGTTTCTATGGTCACACGAGGCAAACCGGCCCTGGAGATTATTTGGGAGCGCGTGCCTAATACATTGCTCTTGATGATACCGGCCCAAATCATCATCCTCGTTTTGGGGTTGATTGTGGGCGTTTATTCGGCCTTGCGCCAATATTCCTGGATCGACAATACGATTACTACCCTCTCTTTTGTCGGCTTTTCTATGCCCATTTTTTTGATAGCGTTGCTGAGCATTTACGTGTTCGCCATCTTGTTCCAGCGCTGGGGGCTGCCCAGTTTGCCGGCTAACGGCATGTTTGATCCCCAGGTGGGCAAAACAACGGCCCAGGTGGCCAAGCATATGATTTTACCGGTTTTTAGCATTGCTTTTATTGATGTAGCCCGTTACAGTCGTTACATTCGCAGCTCTATGCTGGAGGTAATGGGCCAGGATTACATCCGCACGGCCAGAGCGAAGGGACTAAAGCGGGTTTATATTATTACCGTGCATGCTTTGCGTAATGCTTCGTTACCTATTGTTACCTTGATTGGTCTCGATTTACCCTTTTTGCTGGCCGGGGCAGTCGTGACCGAACGCATCTTTGCCTGGCCCGGTATGGGGCGGCTCTTCCTGGACCATTTGCAGCGGGCTGATGGAGCAGTCGTCATGGGCATTGTCATTTTGCTGGCGGCGGCCGTCATCCTCTCTCAACTTGTGACCGACATTGTCTACGCAATCCTTGACCCCCGCATTCGTTATGATTAATAAAGGTAAACGTGGATCTAAGGGGTTAACAAAGCGTATTTCGTATTGCGTAACCAGAGAGAATTACGGAATACGCAATACGGAATATGGCTAAACCCTGCGAATTCCCAAAAAGCCTATAAACGTTCACCTATCTTGACAATAGAATGCGGATTAGGTTGATTTTCGCGGATAAAACAGGAAAAAAGAGATTAAATGAGTACAGCAGATCCTCCGGTATTGATTGATCTGGCGGGCGGTGACCTGGACGCGCCTCCCTTGACACCCAGACAAATGGCCTGGCGTCGCTTTCGACGGCATAAATTGGCCATGGCCAACGCTATTTTGCTGCTCTTGATGTTTATTTATTCCTTTGGGGGTGCCCTGGTTTACCCAGAAGCTTACGCCAACTTTAATGACACCACAAAACGGCTGCAAGCCCCTTCCTGGGAACATCCCTTTGGCACAGACACGATTGGCCGGGATATATTAGCACGGACGATTTATGGCGGACAAATTTCCCTGCTGATTGGGATTACGGCCGTTCTCGTCCAGCTCATCATCGGTATTCTGGTGGGGGCAGCCTCCGGCTATTATGGGGGCTATGTAGACAGCCTGCTCATGCGCTTTACCGAAGCGATCATGACCATTCCCGGCCTCTTCTTGCTGCTCATTATGGCCAAATTTTTTACCGGCCTGGTCCCCAATATTACCGTGCTGGGCCGGGTTTTTAGCGGCAGTGTCGTGGTTATTATCCTGATTATCGGCCTGACAAGCTGGCCCCGTCTGGCCCGTATTGTCCGTGCCGAGTTTTTAGCCCTCAAAGAGCAAGAATTTGTTCTGGCAGCCCGCGCCACCGGTACCCCCAATTTACAAATCATTTTTCGCCACATTTTGCCCAATACCGTGGCTCCTATTGTTGTGACGGCGACCCTCGCCGTGGCCGGGGCCATTATTTCCGAAGCCTACATCAGCTTTTTAGGTCTTGGTGTACAGCCGCCAACAGCCACCTGGGGCAATATGATTACCGGCGCTACCAATTATATTGAAAGCGCACCCTGGCTCTGGTTTTTTCCGGGCGTGTTGATTTTGCTCACTGTTTTGAGCATCAACTTTGTGGGTGATGGTTTGCGTGATGCCCTCGACCCGCGCAGTCGGCCGGAGTAAAGGAATAATAATGCAGCCATCTTTCTCGCCTCCTTTGCTCGACGTCAATAATTTACAGGTTCGTTTCCATACGCCAGAAGGCACCATTTTTGCCGTCAATGGCGTTTCTTTTGCCATTAACGAGGGGGAGGCGGTCGCTGTTGTAGGTGAAAGCGGCAGCGGCAAATCGGTCACCATGATGTCTATCCTGGGGCTAATCCCTATCCCCCCCGGAGAAATCGCCGGCGGCACGGCCGTATTCCTGGATCAAGATTTACTCCAGCTAGATGACAAGAGCCTGGAGCAAATACGCGGCCGGGAAATCGGCATGATTTTTCAAGATCCGATGACTTCTCTCAATCCGGTGCTGCGCTTGAGTCGCCAGTTGACTGAAGCAATTATGCGTCATTTTGGTCTGGCCCAGGAAAAAGCCCAACAGCGGGCGGTGGAACTGCTGCAACTGGTAGGTATTTCTGACGCCGCTAACCGGCTCAATAATTACCCACACCAGTTTTCCGGGGGTATGCGCCAGCGGGTTATGATCGCCATGATGTTGGCCTGCAATCCCAAACTGCTCATTGCCGACGAGCCGACCACCGCCCTGGATGTCACTATTCAGGCCCAAATTGTGGAATTGGCTCTCAATATCCGTGAAAAAATGCAGATGGCCCTTATCTGGATTACCCATGATCTGGGGGTGGTGGCCGGACTGGCTGATAGAGTGCTGGTAATGTATGGGGGAACGATTGTAGAGGAAGCCGATGTGGACAGCTTGTATGACAGGCCGCAGCACCCCTATACGCTGGCCTTGCTGGCGGCCTTACCCCGCGTGGACCAGCGGCGGGATAGTCGCCTAAAAGTCATTCCCGGTACACCACCCCACCTGACGGCCGAGCCGCTGGGCTGCCCCTTTGCGCCCCGCTGCGAATTTGTCCTGCCCCGCTGTCAGCAGGAACGCCCGTTTCTGCAACCGATTAGCCCCACGCAAAAAGTAGCCTGCTTTGTCAACCCTTATACCGGTGAAGAGCGATGAAAACAAGCGAAGCCCTAGTTCGTATAGCTGATCTGAAGAAACATTTTCCCATCCGGCAGGGCATCATTTTTGAGCGGGAGGTGGGAGCCGTGCAGGCGGTGGATGGCTTAACCTTTGATATTTTTGAGGGAGAAACGTTGGGATTGGTAGGTGAAAGCGGCTGCGGCAAAAGCACGGTGGCCCGCACCATTCTGGGCTTGTACCAACCTACGTCGGGGTCTGTTAACATCGACGGCATTGAGGTAGCCACGGCCAGGGGTGCCCAACTGAAACAGCTTCGCCGCAACGCCCAAATGATTTTTCAGGATCCGTTTGCCTCCTTGAACCCGCGCTGGACGGTGGCCGCCATTGTGGGTGAACCACTGCGCGTCCATCAGTTGGTTGCGGGTAAACAAGCAGAGACTAAACGGGTACGTGAACTGTTAGAGTTGGTGGGATTGAGCGCTCGTCACGTCAACCGCTTTCCCCACGAGTTTTCCGGTGGACAACGTCAGCGCATCGGTATTGCTCGTGCCCTGGCCTCTAATCCGGCCTTTGTGGTGTGTGATGAACCGATTTCGGCGCTGGACGTTTCCATTCAAGCGCAGGTCGTCAATCTACTGGAAGATTTGCAGGCAGAATTGGGGCTGACTTATCTGTTTATCGCCCATGATTTGAGCATGGTGCGCCACCTGTGTGACCGGGTGGCAGTGATGTATCTGGGCCACCTGGCAGAGTTGGCCACCAGTAACGAGTTATATGAGAAGCCGCTTCACCCCTATACCCAGGCCCTGCTGTCGGCCGTGCCCATACCCCATCCGCGAACGGCCCGCCAGCACCGCCGTGTTGTCCTTCAGGGAGATGTACCCAGTCCGATCAACCCGCCCAGCGGCTGCCGCTTCCATACCCGCTGCCCTATAGCCCAACCCCACTGCGCCGAGTCCGTACCAGAATGGCGCGAAGTACAGCCGGGACATTGGGTCGCCTGCCATGAAGTGCCATAGGCTGAAGAACACAAGTTTGAATAGTAGGGGCGACCCTTATGGTCGCCCTCGATTGGGCAGGCACAGGGCCTCGTCGACGAAGATATGCCG
>JAWOIM010000752.1:0-4697 GCA_046484685.1 Chloroflexota bacterium
GAGGCGTACACCGGAGGCGATGACTGGACCGACCGGCGCTGTGATCTGCTCTTGGCCAGCCTCAAGGCCGACGTGGAGGGGTTGGAATGACCGCCCTGTCCCTCACCATGCGAGCCGCCCGGTTCCGGCTCGACGTGCTGCGCTATCGTGCCCGCCGGGCATATACTTTCCATGACGAACCTCCCAGACCAAGACTACAAAAGTCTCAGAGACTTTTGTAGTCTCCTGTCAGATGCTCAGCGATCAAGCCGCTCTGCTACCAGGCGACCCACGACCGCATAGCGGAAGTCGGCCCCTTGCCAGGCCCGCAGCCCACCGTAAAGACCATAAAGCCCCCACAGCCCCATGGCGATGAAGGGGATGAGCATTGAGCCTAACCCGACCCAGAAAATAGGGGGCGGGGCGTCCTGATACTGGTCGGCATTGGCGATGATGGGTATGAAGCTCAGGGCGTAAAAGAAACCCCAGCAGCTCCAGGCGACGATTATTACCAGCAGTCCCAGCAGTTGGTAAACGGCCGTCATTCTTCCCGGCCAGCGCCAGCCGACCGTTGGGCGAACGGGCAGCTTGGCCCAGCGCAAATAGAGCAGCGTGGGCAGCAGAATAAACAGCGCCTCGTTCAGAATCAGGCGCACGTAGGCCGGCCTCCAGGTAAACAACAGATTGCTCACCTGGAGGCCAATCACAATCAGGAGCAGGATATTGACGTGTCTGATGCTTGATCTGTTCATGTGTGATTTGGTTGCGGCTGGCTGCCGCTGACGCGAAAATACCAGCGCATACATCTGTGAAAGATGTCTACCGGGTCACAAAACATCATCGGGCAACTGCCGGGAATGATCGTCAGCCCCAGCTCTTGCGCCAGGCGCACTGCCTCGTCATCTACGCTGCCCTGTCCAAACGAGCGGTGCATCCAGATGCGCCGGACGCCCAGTTCGGCACAGTCGCGCACCAGTTGTATAGTGGCCTGAGGCGGCGTGGCAATGACCAACCCGTCAACGCCGCCGGGTATGGCGGCCAGGTCAGGATAACATGGGTCGCCTTCAACTTCTGTGGCCAGAGGATTGAGGGGAAAGACGTCGTAACCTGTATCGCGCAGCTTTTTATAAATGATATTGGCCGCCGTGTCTCCTTTGCGCGAGACGCCGGCCACGGCAATGCGCCGCTGGGCCAGAAACTCTTGGGCTGCTTCTTCTAATGTAGACATGGTAATCTCCTTGTTAAAACTCATGCCGGTTGAACTGCCAGATGGCAATGCCGATGAAGATGAGACTCCAAACGGCCGTACTGACCAGCATCGTAATGGCCATGGGCGGCGGGGGCACACCCAGCAGCGGCAGGACAACCAGTTCGCCCAAAATCCAGGGGGTGAACTGCACAATTTCCACCACGGGGATCATGGAGCCGCCCACCAGCGAGGCGATAGCAATACCCAGCAGCGGGGCGCGGGAACTGAGTAAAACGCCCAGCATCAGGGTCAGGGTGATGTAAAAGAAGAGGTGCAGGGCCACGATGCCCTGAGCCATGAGGAAACCGCTCAGGCTAAAGGCGACCGGATCGAAGGTCCGCAAAATGAGCAGGCCAAAGATGCCGGAGACGAGCAGCATGGTGACGGCCATACCCAGCAGGTTGGGCAGCAGCTTGGCCAGTACATAGGCCGGCCGGGAGACCGGTTTGGAGAGGACCCACTCGGCCGTGCCGTTGTTCTTTTCCTCAATGATGCTGTCTTGCAGCAGCACAATCGCCCCCAGACTCAGGGCCAGAATGCCCAGGCCGAAAAATATCTGCCGGCCCAGTTCCAGCACGTCGTCGTGGCTCATGGGCAGGCCGTCGGCGCTGGCGATGGGGGGCAGCAGGTAGAGACCGCCCAGAAGGAGGCCATTGAGCAGCAGTGTCCAGAGTGCTGTTTGTACCAGCCAGCGGCGGCTGGCCCACCAGAGGCGGTGTTCGCGCCGCAGCAGCGGGCCTAAGCCCCGCCACCATTGGTTGCCGGTGCGTGGTTGCAATGTTGTATTAGCGGCCATGATTGTCTCCTTCAACTAACTGCATGAATATCTCTTCCAGTTCGTACCGTTTACGGCCGTATGCCAGCACCCGTACTGCTTCATCCTGCGCCAGCAGCCGGAACAGGTGATCCTCAGCAGCCGTTTCATCAGCCACCTCAATCTGCCATTGGGTGACGCCGTTTTGGTAGACTAGTTCCACCTGTTCTACCCAGGGCTGGCTGGTAATGGTGTCGTAAAGCGGCTGCGTGTTGCCCCTGAGCGTGGCCGAGAAGAGGGTCTGGCCGCTGCCCAGCAGGTTTTCAATCGGTCCCTGGCTGACTAAACGGCCGTGATTCAAAATGGCCACCGCGTCGCTCACCTGCTGCACGTCGTCGAGGATGTGGGTGGAGTAAAAGATGGTGGTGTATTTGCGCAGCCGCTCCATGATATTCAACACGTCGCGCCGGCCCAGCGGGTCCAGGGCGGCGGCCGGCTCGTCTAAAATCAGCAGGTCGGGATAGTTGATTTGGGCCTGGGCAATGCCCAACCGCTGCCGTTCGCCGCCGGAGAAGCCTTTAATGCGGCGGTCGGCTTTGTCTTGCAGGCCGACCAGGTGCAGTGTTTCCTCAATGCGTTCCTCAATCATGGCCTGTGGGCCGGTGTAGAAGAAATCGGCCGTGAAGCGCAGCGTTTGGCGCGGGGTCATCTCCTGGTAGAAGCTGGGCTGCTGGGGCAGATAACCGACGCGGGCGCGAATGGCCAGATTGTCATCAACAATGTCATGGCCAAAAACGGAGCCGCGCCCAGCCGACGGCCGTATCAGGCCCAGCAGCAGCCGCATCAGGGTCGTTTTACCGGCCCCATTCGGCCCCAAAAAACCAAAAATGGCGTGGCGGGGCACGTGCAGGCTCAGGTTGTCAACGGCCGTTATGCTGCCGTATTGTTTGGTTAAACCTTCTGTCTCAATTACAAAATCAGTTACCATGTTACGCTCCATTGGTCCATAGCCGGCGCAGGGCCAGCAGCCATATGGCGACGATGAATATGGCTCCCGGCCAGAGCAGCGGCGGCGTCAGGTGCCAGGTCAGTCGGGCCAGGGTCAGGCTGGCCGAACCTACGGCCGGTTCAATGAGCCACAGGCCGGCAAGCAGCAAAGCTATCAGGCCACAAAGAAATAGGAAAATGAGGGTGAAGGTATGCGGCCGTTTCTCGACCAAAACTGAATTTATTGGCATTTGGTTCATTTCTCACCTAATTCGGCTGGTAGAAGAAGCCGGGCGTGTCCCAAAAGCCTGGCTTCACAATTGTTATCTACTCTAAAACAAAATGGGGCTGACTACATCGGACAACCGTCGAGTTTGTCTCCTGGTCGGGTGGTGGGGATTGATCCTGGTCAACTGGCCAGGTAATAGGTCACTCTGCTTCTGCAGACAACAGGAAGCAGGCCTGGCAGGTTCTTCAAACCTGCCAGGCCTGTCACAAGATTCTGTCTTGTGTTGAGGGTCAGTTTACGGTCGTTTTGGAAACTATCATGCAGATGTTGCCGCAAGCGAGGGCGTGCTACAGTTTGACCATCATCCACTTCTTGAATATTCTGTAGGGTAGCCCGTGAGTTTGAGCGGGCAATCGGTATTTACCAGAAAACATTGGATAGGCCACCAAAACATTGAACGACAAAACGACAATTGGTTTAGCGTCAAACGCTAGTCAGATACCCGTAGCCTGGCACCGATTGATACCAATTGCTCTCGGACCTGCTCTTGTTGCAATGCCCAAGCGATTCAAAGATGACCAAACTTTGACGGCCGTAATCAAGAGCCGCCGACACATCATCCTGCGCGACTGCCACACGCGCCAGTTCGGCCAACGCTGTTGCCTTTAGTCGCCGTTCGCCAAGCTCTTCTGCCAGATGCAGGGCCTCACCGTGGGCATTGGCTGCCAATTCAACCTTCTCTTGTGACAGATGTAGACTGCCCTGTTTTATAAGTAGATCGCAAACATGCCAGCGCTGGCCGTTGTCGCGAGCCTGCTTCAAGGCTTGCTGTAAATATTCCTTGGCCAGCTTGAACCGGTTTTGCCGACAGTACAGTTCCCCCAGGCTGGCCAGCGCAACGAGTTCATTTTTACTATGGTTCAACCCGCGAGCCAGGGCCAACGCCTCATCCAAGTAAAATTTGGCCTGATCATATAGGGTCTGATTTAGCGCCAGCTCTCCCAGATGGCGCAGAAGAGAACCCTCTCTTTCCCGGTGGCCGATCTGACGGGCAATTATTAAGCCTTCTTGTAAATAGCTCTCTGCCTGGTCAAAGTCTCCTCTATCGGCGGCCGATGCACCTAAGTTGGTCAATAAATAGGCAATATCTTCCTGGTGTTCCATTTCGCGGGCGATTGTCAGGGCCTCCTGATAGTAGGCTTCCTCTTGCGCCATATTGCCCAAGCTGCCGGCAACTACACCCAAATTCAAGAGCAGGGGACTCATGACGCCTTTATGGTTGCATTGCCGAGCTAAACCCAATCCTTCCCGTAGAAAGTCCTTTGCCTGTTCATACTCACCCAGATCACAAGAAAGTCCGCCAAGATTCATGAGTAAAGTGGCTTGCCTGGGTACGTCACCAGCTTCTCGCGCATAGATCAGGCTCTCTTGGTATAGGTCCGATGTTTATGGACAACAAACCCTGCCCAAGACGGAAGCGGATGAAAGCATTACGTTTA
>JAWOIM010000759.1:0-10298 GCA_046484685.1 Chloroflexota bacterium
GTGGTGGAGGGCCAGCTAGAGGAGTCTGGTCTAACGCTGGGGGATGTGAAGCTGGCTCGCGCCTCATTTATTGAAACACTCAAAGGGCGTTTCCATGTGCGGGTTAAATATCCCGGTAATGAAGAATTCGAAATGGAGAATATGCCGGCGGCCGAGCAAATCGCGACCCCCACAGAGATCAGCGCGTTGACGGGTGCCGTGCTGGTGGATGAAACTGCACGGCTGCCGGCCGAAGTAACCCAGGTGGAGGAGTAATCGACTTGAGCAAGGTAAATTTTGAGATTGAGATCCAGGTTGATATTGAGGAGAGGATCGCCGCTATGGCTGAGATGGTGGCCGGGATAGAAACGGCCGTTCAGACCACCCTCCAGCAGCAAAGTATGATCACGTCCGCGGCCCTGACCGTACTGCTGGCCGATGATGCCCTGCTGCAGCAGCTCAACCGCGACTTTCGCCAGGAGGATAAACCTACCGACGTTTTGAGTTTCCCTGCCGGCGAGCCGCTGCCCGGCCTGTCTGAGCCATCCCCCTATTTGGGCGATATTGCTATTTCGCTTCCCTATGCCCGGCGCCAGGCACAACAGCAGGGGCACAACCTGTTAGCTGAACTGCAACTGTTGGCTATTCACGGTACGCTCCATTTGCTTGGCTATGATCATAATGACGACGAAGAAAAAGCAGAAATGTGGCGGGTGCAAACGGCCGTTCTCACAGACCTCGGGCTGGCTCATGTTGTGCCCACGGAGGAGTGAGGGGACAGGGTGGGCAGCCTGCGGTGGCGAAAGTGGGACTTGCCTCTTTGCAACCCTATTACGGAGTTGCTCTGCAAAATTTGCGCGATATGCGTTAATTTTGCCAAAGATTTCGCAGATGAAAATCAAATCTGTGTAATCTGCGCCATCTTTGATGATTTTGGTTGCGGCTTCGCCGCGTTATAGCGTTACTTTGCAAAGTTTGCGCCATCCGCGTTAATTTTGGCGCAGAGGAGCAGAGAAACAGAGGTTTTTTCTCTGCTCCTCTGCTTCTCTGCGTTAAATCTTTTGGTTGTGGCTAGGCCACGTTATGCACTACGCAATTATGTATACTAAAGGACGAGACGAACTGTACAGTCGCCTTAAAAGTTTTCACTACGCTTTTCATGGCTGGTGGTATGTTATTCGTACCCAGCGCAACGCCTGGATTCATGCCGTTATTAGCATTATGGTTTTTGGCTTGGGCTTTTGGCTGCGGCTAGACCGTCACGAATGGGCCATTATTTTGTTGGCCATGATGGCCGTTTGGATGGGGGAGTTTATGAACACGGCCATTGAAGCGGTAGTCGATATGGTCATGCCTGACCCCCATCCCCTGGCCAAAGTTGCCAAAGATGTGGCGGCTGCGGCCGTGCTTGTGGGGGCTATGGGGGCCGTCCTGATTGGTCTGCTTATCCTCGGTCCGCCCCTTTACACCCGCTTCCTGGGGTCATAGTAACCGCTTGTCATTTTCTTCCATGCCCAACATTTTGCGCCAGTTGATTTTGAATATCGGCTTGTGTTTGTCGCCTGTGACGTAATGGTTGGCCCTTTTGTCTTCCTGGGCCTGGGCGTATACGTCCAGCAGCCGTTGGCCCATGCGCTTGTTTTCAAACGTTTTTGCTTTGTGAACGGCAGCCTCGGCAAACTGTGCCCGCAGGTCGCTATCATTGACCAGTCGTTCCATGGCGTCACCGAGGGCGTGGGCCTCATTAGGGGTCAGCAAGCCTTCCACGTTGTGAGACACCGCGTCAGAAGTGCCGGTGGCATCTACGGCCACGACCGGCAGACCGGCCGCCATTGCTTCCAACGTTACCAGGCCCTGCGTTTCGGTAATTGAGGCAAAGCAGAAAATATCGGCTGCTTTCAAATAGGAAGGGATAGCGTCAAAGGGAACCCGGCCCACAAACTCGACCTGGCTGCTGATGCCCAGCTTTTGGGCCTGTTCTTCCAGATCCTGGCGATCATCGCCGTCCCCTACGATGGCCAGGTGGGCCTGGGGATGGCGCTTGAGTACGGGCAGGGCCGCCTGGAGCAGCGTACCCCAATTTTTTTCCTCCGCCAGCCGGCCCACAGAGATGAAAACCAGCTTGTTGTCCCAATGGCGCTGTTGGCGGATAACCTGGCCGTCTGCCTGTTCATACGGTTCCAGGTCGATGCCGGTGGGAACGGCCGTTACCCGCTCGTGTATGCCATACCGTTCCGCCAGCATCGTTTTGATACTTTCGCTGGGAACCACCACATGCTGGCAGCGCTCCATATAATCGGCCAGCCACCGCTGGATCACATCCTTCACCAACTCTTGGGGCAGGGCCACATAATGACTGTACTCTTGATAGCGCGTATGGTGGGTAAAAACCAGGGGTACATCCAACTCTTCTGCTTTATTGGCTGCCACCTGCCCTAACAGCGCCGGGTGGTGGGCATGAATCACATCTAACTTTAGTGAAGGAAGTAACTTTTCTACAAAGTTGGAGACCGGAATCGTTAATGGATAATCTTGCAGGGGCAGATCCAGGGCCGGATAGCGAAAGATAAACGGCTCTTCATCTTCCTGGTCATTGGTGTGCTGGGCAAAAATAAAGACCAGGTGACCCAAATCGACCAGCGCCCGCCGGAAGCTGCGTACCGAACGCACTACACCGATTGTGACCGGCAAATAGGTGTTGGTAAAATGGGCAATGTGTAGTTGGGACATAATAGGCTCCTTTTTGGTGACTGTAAACGGAAAACGAGTAACGAATAACCGCCTACCCTTCCTCCTCTGCCATCGGATGGGTTAGTAAATGATGGGCGTGTACAATCACGGCCGCACTCCAGGTTAAAGGCGCTTCTGAAGTATACCAAAAGGTAGACAGGTAATTACCGTCTCGCCCATATACTTCGTGGACAACCCCATCTCGTAAAATGATCTGACAGATGCGCTGCATAAGTTCTTCTGCTTCTTCCAACCGCGCCATTTTTGTCAGAGCGGCCACATGCCAGCCGCCGATCCACAGCCAGGCGGCGTGTGTATGATACTGTCTAATTCCAGCCAGCCGGTTTTCAATGCCAATATACTCAGATGGGTAGGCTTTGTTAGTTACCTGTGTGGGTACAGGGGCAGCCATATTCATATGCGCCATGTTGTCCAAAATAGCGTGGGCCTGTTCTGGCGTGGCCAATCCCCAGGCAATGGCCAGCAGATTGCCCGGACTGCTCAGCATGGTATTAAAGCGATGACTGGTAATATAGTAACCCAATTCATCACGCCAAAAATGATCGTTGATGGCCTGCGCTACCTGGTCCGCCTTTTCAGAAAAAATTTCTTCGTCAAGCGCCTGACCGTAACGGCGGGCAGCCAGGTATAGCTGCTGCAGTGCCTTCCAATAAATAACATTGGTGTAGAGAATGCGACCGGTGCGGGCAATGCTGTCGGCCCAATCGGTGTAGGGACCTTGTTGCAGCAGACCATCTTCGATGCCAGCATGTTCCTCCATCCAGGTGACACCCCGTTTTAGATGCGTCCAGTAACGGCGCAAAAAGTTACGGTCACCAGTACGCTGAATATAGTGGAGAGCAGCCACCACCAACAGCCCATTACCGTCCAGCGAAATAGTATTGTGGGCGGTAATATATTTGGGGCGAATGGGGATAAAGTTAGGCTGTTGTTTGCCCAGCAGCGAATGGAGATAGCGATCAAGGACATTGGTGGAGTGAACTTTGACGGGGAAGTGGCCGTTGGGCTGTTGGTGCATTAGAAATACTTCCAGACAGTCGCGGACGACCTCTGTTTCTTCCATATCGAGCAGGCCAAAGCTGGCAAAACCAAAGTCACGCGCCCAGGGTTCGCGAAAATTGCGTACCCCGGCACACAGCACCCATTTTTTTTCATTGTTGGTTAGCAGTCGCTTTTCAATGGCGCTGCGGATATTGCTGGTGGCGATGAGCAATCCTTGGGCCCGGATTTCATCGGCTGAGGTGTGGTCGCTGCGCAGCAGATCGTAAGCCAGGCGTGGCTGGCGCAGCAGCCGGTTCAGGTAGCGGCTCAGCCGCCAGGCACCATAACTTACTATGGCAATCAAACTGACCCACAGGCTTTGACGTACAATGTTTGGTTCTTCAGGGGACTGTTGGTTTGGTTGGTTGGGTGTCATAAATTGTTCGTCGTACGCAGGTAAATTTCCGTACGACCCATTACGTCATAACGGTTATAGATTTGGATGGACGGATAAATTTTGTTGTAACTGATCGATAATGTCACGCAGGCGGGGGTTGGCGGCGTCGCGAGCGGAGATAAGGGGATCGGTGACGCCCCAGTCGATATTGATGTCGGGATCATTCCACAAGACACCATTTTCGTCCTGGCCGTTGTAGTAGTTGTCTACAATATAGGTCAGCGTGACATCGGTGAGGGCCACAAAGCCATGGGCGACGCCGACAGGGATGAAGACGCCAATGTTGTCTTCGCCTTGGTTGTCGGAATTCGTGTCCCTACTTCTGTCCTGATGCCCCATTTCGATGGTTTGGGTGGCCAGGTAGGTGGGAGAAAACGGCCGTAAATCGACCATCCCTACCCGCAGCCGGCCGTGCAGCACGTACCAGTAATCGACCTGGTGAAAGTGGAAATGGAGGCCGCGTAGTGCCCCGGCACGGGTGTCTGAGCGATTGCTCTGCATAATGTCCCAACGGCGCTGGGGAAACCACTCGGTGCGAAACGTTTCTACAAAGCGACCGCGTTCATCGGCAAATGATTGCAGCTGCACAATTTGAACATCGGCGATAAGATCAGAGTTCTCGATTTGAGGCATAATATTTTCCTAACAGCGACAATTTCTATTTGGCCAGATTGGTAAGCAAAAACCAGAGATTGGCCGGCCGTTCGGCCAACCGCCGCATGAAGTAAGGGTACCAGGCCACTCCATAAGGCACATAAACCCGTACCCGGTAGCCATCAGCTATGAGCTGCTCTTGCAGTTCCCGACGAATACCGTACAGTAGTTGAAACTCAAACCGGTCGGGCGGGATGTTGTTGGCTCTGGCATAGTCAATGGTGGCTTGAATGGCCTTTTCATCATGGGTGGCCATGCCCAGGTAGACGCCTTTGCGCCGGGCTTCCTCACTGAGCAGCATCTGCATTTGCTCAATGAATTTACGGTCAGTGTCGGCCTTATCCGCGTAGGCTATATCAGGCGGTTCAGCATAAGCCCCTTTGCACAGCCTTACCCAGGCCCCTTCGCTAATTAGCTGGCGCAGGTCTTCATCACTGCGGTAAAGGTAGCTTTGTATAACAACGCCCACATTGTCAAAGCCATCCTTATCGCGCAGTGTACGATAAATGTGGAGGGTGGTGTCGGTCAGGTCGCTGCCTTCCATATCGATCCGAATTCTATTATTGTACTCGGTGGCCCGTTTTAATAAATGGCGCATGTTGTCCAGGGCCAGATCCGGATCAATATTGACGCCAAGCTGACTCAACTTAACCGACACATTGGCCTGTACATCTTGCTGATAAATCTGGTCTAACAAGTCGAGGATTTGGGTACGGGCGGCAAAGGCATCGGCGGCACTTTCAGTATGTTCGCCGAGCAGATCAAGCGTGACCAACATGCCCTGCTTGTTTAGCATACGGCTGGTTTCAATAGCGGCGTTTATATCGTCACCAGCTACAAAACGGGCAGCGACACTTTGGGCCGGCGGCAGGCTGCTGACCAGTTCTCGTGCCCAGATGGCCTGGGACAGGTAAAGGAGGGTAACCCGCAGCCAGCGTTCGCCATAATAATAAAAGAAAAAGCCGCTAAGCAGCAGAAAGAGTATGACGGCCATACCGCTCTGCGCGGAAGCCGGAGCAGGGAGATTTATGTTTTTTTCTAGTGGTTTAGTCATGTTTTAACGGTCAACTAGTTGAAAATAAGGTATAGTTTGATTGTAACCTGAGAGAGCAAAGATGCCACTTTTTTATACAGTTAAGATATGAATAAAGAACTATTGATCACAGACACGGTCACAAATACCCTCGATTTTGAAGCGGTTGCGCGCAAGGGGCTGCAGCAGCTCAAACAGCTCTTGCGATTTGATGCGGCCGTTATTTATCTAAAACCTTGCTGCGAAAAAAATTATCTGTTTGCCAGCATAGGGCATCCACATGAAGCGCATCTCAAAACCGCCTTCTTGAACCAGATGGCTAATAATAAGATGGGTGATGACAATTTGCTGCAGCAGATGGTTCATACCCAAGCCCCTATTATTGTGAATGATGTGCGTCAGTTTGACAACTGGACTGAACTGTCAGACGCTGTCCAGGTCCGTTCTCTGTTGGGCATTCCGCTGCGCGGCCACCAACAGCCAGAAATGGCAGGTGCCTTTTTATGCTATAGCAGCCAGCCGGCTTTTTTCCGGGATGTAGACAGCGAGATGCTCGAAACAATGGGACACTATCTATCATTGGCTTTAGAGAGCGCCTATCTTTACCCTCAAGAACTGCGGCGACGCCGGATAGCTGAAATCCTCAACCAAATTGCGACCAGTTTAACCAGCACCCTTAATTTAGATGAAGTGATGGCCAGAACGGTAGAAGCTGTGGGCAGTATCTTGCCTGATATTCAAAGCTGTACCATCTCTATTTTAGAACAGGATAAGAGCTTTCTAAGAATGCGCCAAAGTTGGGTTCGTGACGAGCGTTACAAACAAGTGCTGGATTCGGATGGTGCCTACGTTGCCGATACCTATGCCTCACGAATGGCCTTGGAAAAACGAACGCCCTTTGTCATGAGCAGCATTGATGATTACTCTTTTTTCAAGGCGAATGCTAAGATAGCCATCGAGCATAAATTGTCGGCTTTGCTTTATGTGCCACTGTTGGTTTATCAGGAGCCAATTGGTATTTTGCATATCCATGTTTGGGATCAGCCGCGTGAATTTACATCTGAAGAAATAGCGCTTTGCCAAAGCCTGGCCAATTATGCGGCGATTGCCCTGGAAAATGCCCGCTTGTTTGCTGCCGAACGACGCCAACTCCGCCTGGCCCAAATGTTGCAGCGGGTAGGCGCGTTGTTGACCACCGCCAGCCTGACCCTCAATGAGGTGTATGAACAGATTTTTGATCTGCTGGCTGAAGTTGTGGAGTACGATAGTGTATCTGTTCAACTCATTGATGACAAGGATGGCCATTTTTATTTAGCAGCCGGACGAGGCTTTCCTGATTGGCAGGCCATGCGCCAGTTTATAGCCAGCTTGACCGATCACTCGCTGCGCAAAATTGGTAGGCCACCCCATTGGCGTGTTATTGCCGATACCTGGGCCAGCGACCAATGGCTTAGAGAGGGACCGGCCGAGTACATTCGTTCCTGGATTGGGGCCGCACTGATGGTAAAGGGGAAAATTATCGGCGTCCTGAATGTAGATAGTCGTGAGTGTGAAGCCTATGATGATGAGATGGGGGAAATGGTCGCTGCGTTTGCCAACCAGGCGGCCGTTGCTATTGAAAATGCCAGCTTATATGAAGAAATTCGGCAGCGGGTGCATGAGCTGTCGGTACTGCACCAGGTAACGCAAGACACGGCCGTTACTCTCGACGTTGATGAATTGCTGCACCAGACCACCCGCATGATTACATCCCGACTCTATCCCCATGTGCTAAGTTTTGTCATGGTGGATGAGAGTACAGGCAGCCTGCGGCCTCATGCCTCATCCTTTGGCATCCCTGAACAGTTTTACCATACGGATATTCCCTATAAGAACAGTGTGGCCGGTCATGTAGTACAGACGGGCGAACCTTACCTGGTAGAAGATACGCAAGCGGAACACCGCTATTTTCGCGGCGTGGAGGGCAGCCGGTCTGAAGTAGCCGTGCCGGTGATAGTAAACGGCCGTGTTATTGCCGCTATAAATGTAGAAAGCCCTGAAGTGGACGCTTTTGATAAGAGCGATGTTCGCTTTTTGGTTACCCTGGCTAACCAGGTAGCCACGGCTATTGAACGTGCTCAACTATATCGCACGCTGCACGATCAGGCCCAATCATTGGCCCAACAAGTGGCTGCGCGTACCGTCGAACTCCAGGCCGAAAAAGAACGTACCCTGGCCATTCTGGAAAATGCGGGCGAGGGCATCGTTTTTACCGATCCGGATACCATTATCCTGTATGCCAACACGGCCCTTGAGCAGCAAAGTGGCTACCGGCGCAGCCAACTGTTGGGCCAGCCTTTGGCTGCTTTGTTCGATATGTATGAAATAGACAGCAGCCGGCAGCAGATGCAAGAGGCGATTCTAGCTCGCAGCCGGTGGTCGGGTGAACTGCTCAGCCGTCACTATGAAGGTCACCAGTATGACGTCTCTTTGACTATTACCCCTATTCATGCTGCCGACGGACTGATCGGTTTTGTGGGTATTTTGTCTGATATTACGCGCCTGAAGGAGTTGGATCGACTCAAGACAAAATTTGTTTCTAATGTGACCCATGAATTACGAACGCCCCTGACCAACATTAAGACTTACCTGACACTGCTGGAGCGAGGAAATGAGGATAAACGAGACCGTTATTTACAGATACTCAATCATGAAACCGACCGTCTGACCAGCTTGATTCAGGATATGCTCAACCTGTCCCGCTTAGAAACAGAGCCGTTTCCCCAGGTTGTAGACCCTGTCGATCTGGCCCGCCTTTTAAGTGAATTTTATGAGATTTTTCTACCCAAAGCCGAGAGCAAAGGGCTGCGGCTGCGGTTGCTGCCGTTACCAGATTTGCCGCCGGTGTTGGTAGAAGAACACCATCTGGCTCAGTTGTTGTCTAACTTTTTAATCAATGCCCTGGCTTATATCCGGCCCGGTGATGAAATTATTTTGCAGGCGGGTAAAGGGGAACTTAAAGGCAAACCGGCTGTTTGGTTTCAAGTTGCCGATACAGGACCGGGCATTGAGAGTGAAGATATACCCCGCTTGTTTGACCGTTTTTATCGCGGCCGGCGGGTGCAAGAGCTAAATATGCCTGGTACCGGTTTGGGTCTGGCTATTTGCAAAGAAATTATTAATCGTTATAGAGGGTCACTCGAAGTGAACAGCCAGCCGGGGCTGGGTGCCCAATTTACCGTCTTTTTACCGGCGGCAGACAGGTATGAAGCAGTCACCTGAATTTTATAGTCAGTCCGCACGGGTGGTGGCCCAGGCTTTGCTGGGGCAGCGGTTGGTGCGTCTCTGGAACGGCCGTCGCGTCAGCGGCATCATTGTGGAAACAGAAGCCTACTGCGATCATCCCACTGAACTGGACCTGGCCTGTCATGGCGACCGGGCCAATAACGGTCGTCCTACCCCGCGCTCGGCCGTGATGTTTGGCCCGGCCGGCCACGCCTACGTGTACTTTACCTACGGTATGCACTGGATGTTCAACGTCGTCACCGGGCAAGTAGACCAGGCTAATGCGGTTCTGATTCGTGCCCTGGAGCCGGTAGAAGGAATTGAGAGTATGGTCGAGCGGCGCAAACGGCCGTTTGCTGAATTGACCAACGGCCCGGCCAAGCTGGCCCAGGCCCTGGCCATCGACAAGTCTCTCAACGGAGCAAATCTTTATGCCCCCGACAGTGTTATATGGGTAGAACCGGACCAACGGGTTGATGCCAAGGCTATCGTCAACGGTCCTCGCCTTGGCCTGGGACAGACACCCGAACCCTGGTACTCTATCCCCTGGCGCTACTGGCTTAAGGACAATCCTTTTGTGTCCCGGTAGAGAAGTAAGAAGGAAGAGATGAGTAAGGAAGAAGTGCATGGTCCATCGTCTATGGTCCATGGTCCATCAAGGAGACATATATGAAGCTGTTAGAAGGCAAAAAAGCCCTTATTTTTGGCGTGGCCAACCATCGTTCGATTGCCTGGGGCATTACCCAGGCGCTCCATGAGCAGGGGGCCGAGATTGGCCTCAGTTATGGCATTCCCCAACTAGAGCGGCGCGTAATGCCGCTGGCCGAATCGCTGGGCATTGATTTTGTAGAGAAGTGTGATGTGACGGATGATGGGGAGATAACGGCCGTTTTCGACAAAGCCGCCGCCCGTTTTGGCCATATCGACATCCTGGTCCACTCCGTGGCCTACGCCCCCCCCGGCGAATTGGAAGGCAGGTTTAGAGACACTAGCCGCGAGGGCTTTCGCATAGCGATGGACATTAGCGCCTACAGCTTTATCGCCCTGACGCGGGCGGCTCTGCCGCTGATGGGGAGTGGGGGCAGCATCCTCACCATGACCTATTACGGGGCTGAAAAAGTGGTCCCCAGCTATAACGTCATGGGTGTGGCCAAAGCCGCCCTGGAAGCCAATGTCCGC
>JAWOIM010000790.1:0-6427 GCA_046484685.1 Chloroflexota bacterium
GCCTTATTTTTTCATGGCCAGGACCTATGCCCGTGAAGGAAAGAGCGCCAAAGCGCTCAAGGAGCTTGAGAAAGCCATTAACAGGGGCCTGGATGATCCATCCATCATCGAGAATGATCCCTGGATGGCCACCCTACACCCCTTTCCCGAATACCAACGACTGGTCAATAAAATTTCCGGTTTCTAACCACCGTTTAACAACCGTATGTCCACCGTTTAACAACCGTATGTCCACCGTATGACCACCGTATGACCACCGTATGACCACCGTATGACCAAATTATATTATCTTTGCACCGGTTTCCGGTCTCGTAGCTCAGCTGGATAGAGCAACAGCCTTCTAAGCTGTGGGTCGCAGGTTCGAATCCTGCCGGGATCACTCTTTCATTGAGCATTGAACATTGAACAATGAGCATTTCTCATTTCATTGACCATATTGGATTTTTCAAGTATTTAGTCTCAAATTCTTGAACTTTATTTCTTTATTCATGTTTAGCTTATAAGTCGAATTTTAAACAATATGTTATGAAAAAAATTTACCTTTTAACCGTATTGATCCTTACTGCTTCGCTTTTACAGGCGCAAAGCATACTGAGGTATGAGTTCCTTAATACGCTGGCGGAAAAAAACAACAGCGGGCCGGAACTGACCGTCCTGGGCGATCCCGGGATCTACGTACTTGATACCCTCAATGAGATCAACAATGCCACTAAAACCGTTTACCGCTTCGAGGCTAATTCGGGTTTTCAGTTCAACAACGCTGCCGCCGGTAATTTTATCGGTGAGTCCTATACCATTGAAATTTACTACGTTTTTGACAACCTCAACAGCTGGAGGCGGGTGGTCGACTGGAAAAACCGGAAAACAGACTACGGCGCTTATGTCTATTACGGACAGCTGAATTTTTACCCATATGTTTACAGTGGCGAAGCGCCTGTCTTACCCGGTGAATATTCATATTATGTGATCACCCGCGACGGTGCGACCAACGAAGTGCTGATCTACACCGATGCGAGGGTGGAGATCGATTTCATCGACAACAACGGGGATGCGCTGGTGGACGCCGACAATGTTATCAATTTCTTCCACGACGACCTGGTGGTACCCAATGAGGCCAGTTCAGGGGCTGTTGCCCTTTTGAACATGTATAATTACGTGCTCGATTCCAATGCCATCGTGCAGAATTATGCGAATCTGGGCGGTACGGTGTTCGGCCTGGCAGAGAACAGGAAAAACTCCTTTAACTTGCAGGTTTATCCCAACCCGGCCAGCCAGTATGCAAATGTCAACCTGGGCGAGTTCCGCCAGGGAGAAAAGGTTCAGATCAGCGCCTCAAGTTTCCGCTTGGTCTCCTGTAAAACTGTGATTTGCTGATCTTTAGAGGGAGACACGTGATCTTTAACCGGGAAAAAGATGACAAACGGCCGTTGACCCAGACGGTCAATCAGGGGCAAGCTATCAGCGTGGAATGATGATACCCGTCATCCTGGCTGAGGAATCATGCACGCCAATGCGCAAAGCAAACGGCCGTCACCAGCAATCACGACGGCCAAAACGGTGCTGCGGCCGGGCCGCACTCTGACCTTACTGCTGATTGGGCTGTTAGGGTTAGCCGGTTATTGGCAGGTGCCGGACGACATGGTTCCCGGCACCTACGCTGTTTCCGGGCAGTTGATGCTGCCAGGTGAGAGCCTACTCACCACCGGTTACTCCTTTACGCTGGCCGGCGAGCAAAGCGAGTCGGTAGCTCAAACCATCCGTCACGGCCGTTACGATGTAACCAACACGGCAGCCACGGCCGTAGCCAACGGCCGTTTCCCAATCCCCCGCTTTGAGCATATCAACCTCGACGAAGGGCTGTCCCAAAGTGTCGTCCTGGATATCCTCCAGGATCGCTACGGCTTCCTCTGGATCGCCACCCAAGATGGCCTTAACCGGTACGACGGCTACCAGTTCAAAATCTTCAAGGCTGACCCGGATAATCCCCACGGCCTCAGCGACAGCTTTATCCTCAGTCTGCTGGAAGACGACGCCGGTTTTCTCTGGCTGGGCACCAACGCCGGCGGCTTAAACCGGTACGACCCACGCACGGAGCAGTTCACCCATTACCTCCACGACCCCGACGATCCGCACAGCCTGAGCCACAACACGGTGACAGACGTCATTCAAGACCGGCACGGCCGTATCTGGGTGGCGACCTATGGCGGCCTGAACCGGCTCGATCCCGCCAGTGGCCAGTTCACTCGCTTCCGGCATGATCCTGACAACCCCCGCAGCTTGAGCCACAATCAGGCGCAGGTTCTCCTGGAAGACAGATCGGGGACCATCTGGATTGGCTCCACCGCGGGGCTGGATGCGCTGGCCGCCGCCGATGTCGCCGGGGGCAGCGGCCGTTTCACCCGTTACGACACACCAAACATATTGGAACTGTACCAGGACAGCCGGGGCATTATCTGGGGGGGTACGATGGGCAGCGGGATGGGCCGGCTGAATCCGGTCAGCGGCCAGATTCGTTATTACACCCATGATCCGGCCGATCCCCACAGCCTGGGCCACAACGACGTTCACGCCATATACGAAGACCGGCAGGGAAACTTCTGGGTGGGTACTAACGGCGGCGGGTTGTATCGTTTTGATCGGGAAAACGGCCGTTTCACACCTGACCGCTACGACCCCTTCGACCCCGACAGCCTCAACAACAATCAGATCTGGTCCATTTTCCAGGACGAAGGGGGCGTTCTCTGGTTTGGCTCTTTTGGCGGCGGGCTGAACAAATATGACCCGCACAAATACAAATTTGACTTATACCGCAGCAAACCGGGCGACGCCCACAGTCTGAGCGCCAATCTTATCTGGTCCATTGCCCAGGGGCCGGACGGCGATTTGTGGATCGGCACATCCGAAGGCGGCTTGAATCGTTTTGACCGGGCCGGCGGCCAATTCACCCACTACTATCACGACCCCACCGATCCCTACAGTCTGAGCGACAACCAGGTCTGGTCGCTATTCTGGAGTCAGGACGGCACGCTCTGGCTGGGCACCGACGCCGGGCTGGACCATTTTGATCCCGCCACCGGCCAATTCACCAACTACGAGATGCTCACCGTCTACTCCGTTTACCAGGACGCGGCGGGCATCGTCTGGGCCGGCACGCTGGGCCAGGGGTTGGCCAGGCTGGACCCTACGGCCGAAACGCTCACATTCCACCGGCACGATCCGGCCGATCCCCACAGCCTCAGCGACGATTTTGTGACCAAAGTCGTGCAGGACGGCCAGGGCTACCTCTGGTTGGGCACCTTTTACGGTGGCCTCAACCGCTTCGACCCGGCCACCGGCCAGGCCATACGCTATCGCCATGACCGAAACGACCCTACCAGCCTGGGGCATGAAACGGTCTTGACCCTCTTCCTGGACGCGCAAGAGGCACTCTGGGTCGGCACTTACAACAGCCTGGATAAATTTGACCCGGTTACGGAAACCTTCACCCATTACCGGGAGCGCGACGGGCTGCCCAACAGCACCATTTTGTGCGTTCTGGAAGATGAAACCAACCATCTCTGGCTGTCCACCAATGGAGGGCTGGCTCGCTTCAACCCACGGACAATCAGCGCGCGCAATTACAACAGTTCCGACGGCCTGCAAAGCAACGAGTTCAACCAGGGAGCCTGCTATCGCCGTCCCGATGGGCAGATGTTTTTCGGCGGTGTGGCCGGGCTGAACGCCTTTTACCCGGAGCAGATCAGCGACATTGCCTACGTGCCGCCGGTGCGGATTACTGACTTTCAACTTTTCAATGAATCGGTGGTGGTGGGGGATGATTCACCACTCAACCAATCGATTCTGGCTACAGACCAGATTGTCCTCAATTACCGTCAGGATTTCCTGGCCTTTGAGTTTGCCGCCCTCCATTTTTCTTCGCCGGACGAGAACCAATATGCCTACATTTTGGAAGGACTGGACCGGGAATGGAACGAGGTGGGCAGCCGGCGGCTGGCCTCCTATACCGGCGTGCCGCCCGGTCATTATCTCTTCCGGGTGCGGGGATCGAACAGTGATGGGGTGTGGAATAAGGCAGAAACGGCCGTTACCCTCATCATCACCCCCCCCTTCTGGCAAACCTGGTGGTTCATTGGTTTGAGCCTGGCCGGTGTGGTCGCTCTGGTCGTGGGCGCCGTTCGCCTCCGGCTGCACAGCGTCGAAGCGCAAACACGCCGCCTGGAAGAACTGGTGGCCGCCCGTACCCAGGAGCTGAGTGACACACTGGTCGAGCTAAGCCGGGCCAAAGAAGCGGCCGAAGCGGCCAACCGGGCCAAGAGCGCCTTCCTGGCTAATATCAGCCATGAACTGCGCACCCCGCTCAATGCTATTCTCGGCTTTAGCCAACTCATGATGCGTTCGGCCGGCCGGGTGCAGGTCAACGGCACCCCTTCGGCACGCTCAGGGCAAGCTCTGACGCCGGAGCAGGTAGAAAATCTGGCCGTCATCAACCGCAGCGGCGAGCACCTGCTGGGGCTGATCAACGACGTGCTGGAGATGTCTAAAATTGAGGCCGGTCGCACCACGCTCAACGAGCGCAATTTTGACCTGCGTCGCATGTTGGGCGGGCTGGAGGATATGTTCCGGCTGCGGGCCGGCGATAAGGGGCTGACCCTGGCCTTTGCCCTGGCCCCGGCCCTGCCCCAGTACGTCTGCGGTGACGAGGGCAAACTGCGCCAGGTATTGATGAATTTACTGGGTAACGCGGTTAAGTTTACCGAACAGGGCCGTATCACCTTATACGCCGATTATGTTGCTCAGGGCGAAGTAAACGGCCGGCCTCTGCTCATCTTCACCGTCGCCGACACCGGCCCCGGCATTCCACCGGACGACGTGAAGCTGATTTTTGTGCCCTTCATGCAGTCGGCCGGCGGGGCCCAATTGCCGGAAGGCACGGGGCTGGGCCTTTCCATCAGCCGCCAGTTTGCCCTGCTGATGGGCGGCGATCTGACGGTAGATAGCGCGTGGGGCGAAGGCAGCCGCTTTACCCTGACCATACCCGCCCGTCCGGTTGAGCCGGCAGAAATTGCCGCACCCGTGCCTACGCGCCGGGTCATGGGTCTGGCACCGGGCCAGCCCGTCTACCGGCTGCTGGTGGTGGACGACCAGGAGACCAACCGGCTGCTGCTGCGCCGGCTGCTGGAACCGCTGGGCTTTGCCCTGCGCGAAGCGGCCGACGGCCAGGCGGTCCTGGACATCTGGCAAAGCTGGCAGCCCCACCTCATCTGGCTCGATATGCGGATGCCGGTGCTGGATGGCTATGAAGTGACCCGGCGCATCAAGGCCACGCCTCAAGGGCAGGCGACCGTCATCATCGCCATTACCGCCAGCGCCATGGCCGAGGACGAAGCCATTATCCTGGCTGAGGGATGTGATGATTACATCCGCAAGCCATTCCGCGAGGAGACGTTGTGGGCGGCGCTGGAGAAGCATCTGGGCGTCCGTTTTGAGTATGAGGAGATTGGTGAGCCGCTGGTGGATACGCCCGTTTCCCGGTTGACCGAAACCGACCTGAAACAAAGTCTGATGACGCTGCCCCCAACCCTGGTTGATGAATTGCAGCAGGCTGTACGGCTCGGTTCGCTTGACCAAATTTTAACGGCCGTGGCCCACATCCAGGCCCAAGACCAGGCTTTAGGCGCGGCCCTGACCGAAATGGCCCACAATTTTGAACACGACCGGCTGTTGGCCTTGATGGAACAACAAGTATAGGACAATCTGTTATGGACCAACAGCAATTACCCACCGGCGAAACAATCCTGATCGTAGACGATTCCGCGGCCAACTTACGGCTGCTGGCCCAGATGTTGAGCGAACACGGCTACCGGGTACGGGCCGCTGCCAGCGGCCCACGCGCCCTGGAGTCGGTGGACCTGGAACCGCCCAACCTGATTTTGTTGGACATCCGCATGAAGGGCATGGATGGTTTTGAAGTCTGCCGCCGCCTGAAGGCCCAGCCGAGTACCCAGGGCATCCCCGTTATTTTTATCAGTGCCCTGACAGAAACCGAAGATAAGCTGCGGGCTTTCCAGACGGGCGGCGTGGATTACGTGACCAAGCCGTTCCAACTGGAGGAGGTGTTGGCCCGCATTGAAACCCACCTGGCCTTGCGCCGCCTGCAAACGCGGCTGGAGGCGGCAAACCGCAAATTTGCCCGCGAGCTGGCCCTGGCAGGTAAGGTTCAGTGCGGCTTTTTACCGGCGGAACTGCCCCAACCGGCCGGCTACCAGATGGCGGCCCACCTGAAACCAGCCCGGGAGATGTCGGGCGACTTTTATGACCTGTTTGGGCTACCCAACGGCCGTTTCGCCCTGGTCATGGCCGACGTGGTGGACAAAGGGGTGGCCGCCGCCCTGTTCATGGCCCTCTCCTGGAGCCTGATTCGCACCTA
>JAWOIM010000797.1:0-2712 GCA_046484685.1 Chloroflexota bacterium
CGCATCCTCTAATTCGAAGGGCAGATGGTCGGTCAACGGCCGTAACCGCTGCGCCGGGGTCACGCCAAAAGCGGCCTGCATGATGGCCCGCCCCAGCGCATAATGGCCCGGCTCGCGCATAATAGTGGCGATGTCAAACGGGAGAGGGGGGTTGCCCACCACCTGCCCCTGGCTGTAGGTAAACTGGAGCAAGTCCCGCTTGCCGTGCGTACGGCCGATGCCCGACTGCTTAATACCGCCAAAGAGCAGGTGGGGCATGCCAAAATGGGAAATCGTATCGTTGATATTGACCGATCCCACTTCCAATTGGGCGGCAACCTGCTGTGCCCGCGCCAGATCCCGGCTCCAGACCGAGGCGCTCAGCCCCAGATCAGAATCGTTGGCCAGGTAAATCGCTTCTCGCTCACTTTTGACGCGCATGATGGGCATAATAGGGCCAAACGTCTCTTCCTGCATAATACGCATATTGTGGTCCACGTCCAGCAGGACCGTCGGCTCCATAAACATCTCCTCACGACGGCCGCCCAGCAGCAGCGTGGCCCCTTTGTCCAGCGCATCTTGCAAATGAGCCTCAATAATCTTGATTTGCCGCTCGAACGTAAGCGGCCCCATATTATTCTCATTCTCCAAATGAGGTGAATACCCTACCTTCAGGTCACTCACCTGGGCCACCACCTGGCGCACAAACTCATCATAGACCTGATCAAGCACATAGATGCGCTCCACGGCCATACAGGTTTGGCCCGTGTTATAGGTCGCCCCCCAGACACCCCAGCGGGCGGCCGCAGCCAAATCGGCATCTTCCAAGACAATCATGGGGTCCTTGCCGCCCAATTCACAGACGACGGGCATGAGCGTTTCGGCCGCTTTCTGCATGATCAGACGCCCGGTTTGGGTTGAGCCGGTCAGGAAGACCAGATCAGGCCGGCTGTCAACCAGAGCGGCGCCTACTTCCCCATCCCCATGCAAAAAGCGAATAAAGGGGGCCAGGTCAGGCACACTCTGGCACAATTCGGCCAGTAGAACGCCGGTGGCGGCCGCTACTTCTGACGGTTTGGCCAAAACAGTATTGCCGGCCAGCAGGGCACTGATAATGGGAGAAAGCTGTAAAACGAGCGGATAGTTCCAGGGACCAATGACCCCTATCACGCCGTAAGGCTTTTGTTCGATAGTGCCCCGCTTAAATATTTGCAGCCCGGTGGGGGCGCGGCGGCGGCGCAGCCAGTGGGGGGCATGTTTACAATATTCGTCAATCAAATTGACGGTCACAAACAGTTCGGTAAGGGCATCCTGCCGGCTTTTGCCCCCGTCTTGATTTATGACGGCCGTAATCTCATCCACCCGGTCAATCATCACCTGCTGCAACTGGCGTAAAATACGCACCCGTTCCTTGACCGGCTTGGCCGCCCAGATAGGGGCCGCAGCGCCCATCTCTCGTCGTGCGGACTCTACTTCGGCGGGAGTAGCCACCAACACCTGCCCAAACGACGCCCCCGTGGCCGGATTGACAAAAGGCAGCACGCGCCGCTGTCCGTTATGGCTGCTCCCGTTCTGACCTATACGGCCGTTGCCCACCACCTGTCCTTTAATAAATTCGGTTGGTTGTGTTCCCATTTTTGTACCCTCAACGTGAAGAGTGAAACGTAAACCGTGAGGGGCAATTTCACGGTTTGCCCCTCACACGTAAAAATCTATCTACACAAACAAATTATAACACAATGCGTCACGATTTATAACACGATGCGTTATATCGTTAAGCGGAAGCTTTACTCAATCGGCTTACAAGCTCGGCAAACAGGCTGTAGACCACCGGCACCACCAGCAGCGTCAGCGCCGTGCTGACCAGCAAACCGCCCATGACGGCGCGGGCCAGTTCCGAGGCAATGAGCGCCCCAGCTTCACCGCTAAGCGCCAGCGGCGTCAGGGCCAGAATGGCCGTGAGCGCGGTCATCCAAATGGGGCGCAGGCGGGTGCGCCCCCCTTCTACCAGGGCCTCGTAGGCACTCGCGCCCCCTTCGCGCAACTGCTGTACCAGTTGGATCAGCACAATGCCATTCGTGACCACCAGCCCCACCAACATCATAAACCCAATCATGGCCGAAATGCCCAGCACACTGTCGGTAATGTAGAGGGCAACCACGGCCCCTACCAGGGCAAAAGGCAGGCTGAATAGAATGGTAAAGGGGTGAATCGGGCTGCGGAAGGTGATGGCCATAATGACATAGGCAATCAGGATAGAGTAAACAATCGCCGTCAACATGCTGCTAAATCCCTCTACCTGCTGCTGCGACTCAAAGCCTTCGCTGATTATTACGCCAGGGGGCAGACTGTCCAGATTAGTAACAGCTTGTTTGGCCGCTTCGGTGACGCCCAGCGTATTTTCCGTTTCCAGCTCACCACTAAAACTGATGGCCGGACGGCCGTCAATCCGAATAATGGGGCTGTCCTCGTTCCCTTGTACCAAATCATCCACATTACTGTTGACATTGGCGATGTCCGGCAGGCCGTCGCCGTCCACGTCTACGGCCGTCAGCGCCGCCTTTACCTCTTCGACAAGGGGCAGCAATTGTTCCAGTGAATCGCCGGTAACAATCAGCTCAAAGCCACCAAACCCAGTCTGGGCCGCAGCCGACACCGAGACAGCCTCGGCACCGAACTGGGCCACGGCCGTTTGGCGTACCGCGCCGGTCAGATCAGCTAACGTCTGCTGAT
>JAWOIM010000052.1:0-9837 GCA_046484685.1 Chloroflexota bacterium
TATCGTTTTTGCATCTTACTTTAATTTCGCGCACCCGTTAGCCTTCGTTCAGGGCACAACGGCACTGCCCGTGCCGAAGCGCCAGGTATAGCTAAAGGGCTGGCCGTCGTAACTGCCGGAGACGCTGACCTCGAAAACGGTGTCATCGGGTAAGGGATCATTGGGTTGAATATGGATGCCCTTGTGGCTGACGGGTAGAGCAGTAGTGGCGCTGTGGGCCACGGCCGATCCGCCCACAATGGTCAGGCTGCTGGTATTAATTGTCGGAATAGCCCCAAAATAACGCCAGTTGATGGTAATGGGATAGGCAGAAGCCGGAATACCTGACTGGTTGGGAGCCGGGTAACGCACCGGCCAGCCGGCGTAACTCGTGTCGGCACTAAAGTTGGCCTCTGATAAGATATCCAGCGCGCCGCCGGCCCGGTTGTTGGCCGCCGTGTAAAAACCATAGCCAAACGTCGGGGTAGTGGGGTAGAGCAGCCAAAGCCGGTGGCCCACCGACCTCATCCAGCCATCAATAGGATGCAGCGGCGTCCAGTAGGGAACAGCGGACGTACCACCCAACCAGGCATTGCCTTTTTCGGCACAAATTTGCCCCGCCGGGGAAGCATAAGGCAAATTGGGATCCTGATCATGGGTCAAGTGGTTGTTTTCGGCCATGTAACGGGCATGCTGGAAACAGTTATCGTCCAGCGTGGCGTTAAACGTCACCGGCGCTACTCCGGCCAGACCTCGATAATAATTGACATAAGCACGCGGATCGTCGGGGGCCGGCTCAGGCGTAACGGTGGCCTGAGGTGTCGGTGTCATGGTTGGAGTCGGTGTGGCTGTGGGTAGAGGGGGATATTCATGCACCACCAGCGGCAGATAAATTCCTTCAGACTGTTCACCGACAGCTACAACTACGGGCTTTTCACTAAACAAACTTGAAAATAACAGCAGGCCAAACAGCAAAACTACGCCACACCCCAACAGGTTATGCTTTTGAGAAAACATAGATTACTCTCTTTAAAGTGAATACCGGTTACTGGGTACTGATTTCTGATTTACCGGTTACCGGTTGCCGGTTACTGTCCACCTGAATCTCTATCACCGAGTTTATCACAACATCGGCATAGGGGTCTAGTTCTTCTTTTTGGCCGGTACCGCTTAAGACACCAATACAGCAGCCTACCCCCGCAGCCCGGCCACTCTGTAAGTCACTGACATTGTCACCGACCATGGCCATGCGCGCCGGGGGCACGGCCAGGGCACGGCTTAGGTGTTGCAGGGCTTCGGGGGCCGGCTTGTTGGGAAAGGGATCGTCACCACCAATGACTGCGTTCACGTAATCGGTAATGCCCAACAGCGGCAAGGTGGCTTCGGTGGCGCGGTGGTCATCGCTGGTCAGAATGGCAATTTGAATACCCGCCTGGTGCAGGTTGCGGCACAGGCGCTGCACGTCACCAACCGGCTGCACCTCAGCCGCGGTGGGTGGGGCAGTGATGACGGGCATAAAATGGGCAGCGGCCAACTGCTCGGCCTCGTGCCAGCCCAGGCCGTGTTGGTAGAGAACAACGGCCGTTATCACCCCCAACTTTGCCAGCGCAGCGGTAGCCAGCGGCCCATCACTGACAGCCCGGTCGGTGGCGGGATCATAGCCCAGGCTGTGGTAAAGGGCACTTTCCAGGTCAGCAGCGCCGGCCCAGGCGGGGTCCAGGTGGGCCAGCAGGGCAGCCACGGCCGTTTTTGCCTTGGCTGCCCACAAATAGTAAAAATCAATCAGCGTACCGTCTTTATCAAAGACAATAAGATCAATGGGGAAGAAACGGCCGTTGGCAACTATGTTGGCAACTATGTTGGCACCTGTTTGGGACATAGGGTGTTCCATGGGTTCAGTGACCAGTATTCAGTGTGCAGTATTCAGTAAGCAGTGGTTGAATTGATTGGACCAAATGCGCGGCCAATTGTATGATACGATAGAGAAAATGGAAAATAGCTAGAAATGTAATATTCACGAATTAATTGAACCGTCAAGACAGTAGGAACACAAAGAATGAAAGTCAAAAACTTCGCGCCCTTTACGTCTTTGCGGTGAAAACAGATTAACGAGGTTAAGATGAGCCAGGTCCCACCCAAACTACAAGAAATTATCGACGACTTTAGCTACTGCGTCGGCCAGGAAAAGTTGGAATACCTGTTGCAACTGGCCGAAAGCCTGCCGGCCCTACCCGACTGGCTGCAAGAACAAAGTGACCAGATGGAGCAGGTACATGAATGCATGACGCCGGTCTTTATTTTTGCCGAACGCAATAACGGCACCCTGACCTTCCATTTTGACGTTCCGCCCGAATCCCCCACGATACGCGGCTACGCGGCCGTTCTCAAAGAAGGATTAGACGGCAGTAAACCAGACGTCGTAACGGCCGTTCCGCTCGACTTCTACCGCCAGATGGGGCTGCAAGAGGTATTGACCGGCCAGCGGCTCAACGGCATTAGCGCCATTCTGGCCCACATGCAGCGATTGGCAAGCGAGTAACAAGGGGCCAGGGTACCCCTGCCAACAAAACCAAATTTGCACACTTGCCCACCTTCAATTAAAATCTGGCACTCTCAAATTGTATATTTGACACTACGCAATACAGATTGTGCACGACACAATACAAAATAGATATAAACAAATGATTTTGCCAAACACCCTAACCCATCCATCCCCTAATCCCAAGAGGTTTTCAACATATGAAAGAGTTTAAGACAGACCAGATTCGTAATGTAGCCCTGATTGGGCACAATGGCTCCGGCAAAACAACTTTTGTGGAGCGTGTCCTGTTTAACACCGATCTCACCACCCGCATGGGCAGCGTGCAAAATGGAACGGCCGCCATGGACTTTGAAGAAGAGGAAATGGCCCGCCACAGCTCCGTGGCCGCCGCCCTGGCTCCGATTGTGTGGAAAGATGTCAAACTCAACATCATCGACACACCCGGCTACGCCGACTTTGTGGGGGAAGTCAACAGCGCCCTGCGCGTTTCTGAGGGGGCTGTTGTTTTTGTCGAAGCCACCTCCGGCGTTGAAGTGGGTACCGAAATTTACTGGCAGGCGGCCGAAGAGCGCAACCTGCCCCGCATCGTCCTGGTCAACAAAATGGACCGGGACAACGTGCGTGTCAGCCGAGCAATGACCAGTATTGAAGAGAATTTAAACGGCCGTTTCGTCCCCCTCCAGATCCCTATCGGCGAAGGCCCCACCTTCAAGGGTGTTGTTGATCTCTTCTCCATGGAAGCCCGGCTGGGCACCGACGACAGCCGCGCTCCCATCCCCGATGAACTGATTGATGCTGCCCAAGAAGCACGGCTGGCCCTCGTGGAAGCGGCTGCCGAAGGGGATGACGCGCTCATCGAAAAATATCTGGAAGAAGATACCCTCACCGATGAAGAAGTTGTGCGCGGCCTCAAACTGGCTATGCAGCAAGGGCTGGTCATTCCCGTCCTCTATGCTGCCCCTGAACCGGGTATTGCCGTGGTCCCCGTCTTGCAGGCCATGATGCGCCTTATTCCGGCGCCCAACCAGATTGGTGAGTTTACCGCCCACCTGGCTAACGGCGAAACCCAGAAATATCCTATTAGCGATGAGTCACCGCTGGCCGCCTTCATTTTCAAAACCCGCGAAGATCCCTATGGCAAAATGAGTTACCTGCGCGTCTACGGCGGCACGCTGGAATCAGATAGTCGCGTATGGGATAGTGAACTAGAATCGGAAGTGCGGGTGGGCACGCTGCAACTGCTGCGCGGCAAAGAACAACTGCCCATTCCCCGCCTGCACAGCGGCGACATCGGAGCCGTAGTTAAATTTGGCGATACGGCCACCAACAGCACCTTGTGCAGCCCGCAACACAAGCTCAAACTGAACCCCACCAGCCAACCAAACCCTATCATGGCGGTGGCTATCCATCCCGTGGCCCAATCAGACGTGGCCAAATTAAGCAGCTCGCTCCATCGGCTGGTTGACGAAGACCCCACCCTCACCTGGTATACTGAATCGGCCACCCGTGAGACCCTTTTGTCCGGCATGGGCACAACCCATCTGGACATTGCCGTCAAAAAGCTGGAGTCAAAATTCGGTGTGCATGTGACCACCACCGTCCCCAAAGTCCCCTTCCGAGAGACGATTACCAAGACCAATACGGCCGAATACACCCACAAAAAACAAACCGGTGGCGCCGGCCAATACGCTCGCGTCTTTCTGCGCGTAGAGTCACTTGAAGATGATGCTGAATTTGAGTTTGCTTCTGAAATTTTTGGAGGCGCTATCTCTGCCCCCTTTGTTTCTGCTACCGAAAAGGGCTGTCGTCAGGCATTAGATCAAGGGGCACTGGCCGGCTACCCCGTTACCGGCGTCAAAGCCATTGTCTACGACGGTAAGGAGCATCCGGTAGATTCCAAAGAAATTGCCTTCCAGATTGCCGGCCGCGAAGGCTTAAAGCAGGCCGTGCTGGGGGCCAACCCCGTGCTGCTGGAACCGATCTATAATGTCACCGTCACTGTTCCGGCCGATTATATGGGCGATGTGTTGGGCGATTTGAACAGCCGCCGCGCTCGCGTGCAGGGCATGGACCAGGAAGGGACCAAGAGTATTGTGCGGGCCGAAGTGCCGCTGGCCGAGATGCAGCGTTATGCGGCCGACTTACGCTCCATGACCCAGGGGCGTGGTATTTTCCGCATGGACTTTTCTCATTACGGCCGCGTGCCCGGCCAACTGCAAAATGAACTGGTGGCCAAACTGAAACAGGAACAGGCTGCGCATGAGTAAGACCGGTGAAAAATAAGAAGTAAGAAGTTTACATTGTACAGAGTAGGGGCAGTTTGCCTCTACTCTGTTTTTTTGTGCCTAAAATATAAGCGTTCACAGCCTCACGCTTCACGCTAATCTCTGGTAGCAGTCTCCCCGCACCCCACAGCGGGCACAACGCTGCCAATCGTTGTGGTCGCGGTCTACATCTTCTTCATAAAGGGCAGCCCGCATATCGTCCAGAACGTCCAGTAAATCGGCCTCTAATTCGTGGGTGTAGTCAATGGCAAAGGCGCGGTTGCGATATTGAATAATGCCGTAAGACGGCCGTTGGCCATAATTTACCCCCACCAGGTAGCAGTAAGCGGCCAACTGCAAAATATGCCCCTCATACGGCTCTGGTGGCGCCTTGCTTGACTTCAATTCCACCGGAATGACACTGCCGTCCGCTGCCTCTACCAGGTAATCCGGCCGGCCGACCAACTGCACATCGTCAGCATAAAGCGGCTCCTCATTAGGAAACCAGGTGCCCGTGTCGGTGTAAATGACCGAACCAGCGGGCAAACCGCTCTTGGTTTGGGCCGTCCGTGACCAAAGCCACAAAACGGCCGCTGCCAACAGCAGCCCTATGCCAATGACAAACCAGAACCAGATGCCCATCAGCCGCCCCCGCCCATTTGCCAGATGGCAATTAAAACAGCCAGGCACAGCAAAACCACCGCCGCCTGACGGCCGTATTGAGCGCGGCTGACCAGTCGGCCGTGCGCCTCGTGATACTGCTGCCCGACGGCCAGCTCCCGTATGTTCTGGCTGTTTACGCCCAGCTCGCGCCGCATCCACCAGGCCCGCCGGCAGTAAAGGTATTCACCAATCTCACTGGCTTTGATCCATTGATAGCTCATGTGTTCTAATTTACATCACTTCAAAGTTTGTGTCAAGCAGCTAAAACCTCACTTTTCAGTTGACCAGAAAGGGTTGGGTGTTTTATACTGACGGCCGTCATCTGGCGAATTGGCTAACGCGAGCGATCAGGCGGATTTTCACGGATAAAAAGCAGAAAAATCCGCGTTAATCGTTTCTTTCTTGGGAAAGAAAGACTAAATCTGTGTTTATCCGCGTTCTATTGCTACTCACTCCCCACCTGCAGCAAAACTTTACGCACCCCGGCACGGGCAGCATGATCCACAGCGACCAGGGCATCACGCAGCGGGTATTGGGCCTCAATAGAAGCCAGCACATCCACATCATGGCCGGCCAGCAGGCGCAGGGCGGGAGCAAATGGACCGCAGCGGGAGCCAATGACGTTGATTTCGGCTACGACCAGTTTAGTCAGGTTGAGCGTAGCCGCACCGGCAAAGGTGCTTTTAAGAACCAGCGTACCGCGCGGCCGCACCAGCCGCAGCGATTGAGCAAAACCGGCCTCGTTGCCGGTAGCCTCCACCACAAAGTCAAACCACTCATCGCCAAAATCGGTCGCGAGACCGGTTTGTAGACCAAGACGAGCGGGTAGTTCCAGAGAAGCGGGACTGCGCCCCAGCATTGTCACCTGGCCGCCGTCGAGGGCCAACACCTGCCCTACCAGCAGCCCCAATCGACCCGGACCCACGACCGCCATGCGGGCCGTAGGGCGCACCTGAACCTGCTCCCGAATACGCAGGGCGGCAGCCAGCGGTTCGGTAAAAACGGCCTGTTCATCGCTTACGTCGTCGGGGACAGGCAGCAGGTTGGTCACCGGCAGCGTCAGGTAATGGGCAAAGGCCCCATCTTTACCGGCAATGCCCAGGACGGTCCGCCGGGCACACTGTTCGGGACCGTCGGCCAGGCAGACCGGGCAGCTTCCACAGCCCAGGTTGATCGTCCCCACCACCCGCCGGCCCATCCAGCCGGCATCTTGAGCAGGGGACCCAACGGCCGTTACCACCCCCACAAATTCATGCCCCAGCACGCCGGTAAAAGGGAGATACCCCTTAACCAACTCCAGATCGGTAGCGCAAATGCCCGCCAGCGATACCGCAATCAGTGCCTCACCCGGCCCAGGTTGGGGGTTGGGATAATCGGTTCGCAGCCGCAACTGCCCATTCTCTAAACAAAGCGCATCCATAGTTCGTTATCGGTCATCGGTAATCCGTTATCGGTTATCCGTTCACCGATTACGGTCCACCGTTTACCGTTCACGGTTCACCGTTCACCGATGACGGTTCATTGATACCCAACAGGCGATCCAACTGTTCATTTAAGGGATCCAATTCAGGGCGGGCGCTAGGAGAAGAAAAACGGCCGTCATATACCCCGCCTTCTGTGCGAATAAGCAGCGTAGTCCCGGCCGTACCGGCCGTTGTTTCATCCAAAAAAGTGCTGAGGCCAGGCGCAACCAGATCGGCCACCAGCAGGTCAGCGACCAGTTCAGAGGCCACGTCGATAGAGAGCGTATCGGTAACCACCAGGCCACCGGCACCGACGGCTTCTAAACGGCCGTCTTGAAAAAGGATCAGGCGGCTGCCGTTAGGACGTTCATACATCAGCCAGCCTTGCAGCGGAAAACGGGCCGGGGGGCGACGACCATCGGTCAGCGTAGCCAGAGTTGGCTCCAGCCAGTCACTCAGTTGGCCATAGAGGGGAACCAGGCTAAACGGCAGGCTGTACTCCGGGCAGGTAAAACGTATCTGCTCTGCCTCTTCCGGATCGGTCTGCCACCACAGCGTTTCAACAGCCACACCGGGACAGGGAACCAGGTAATCGGCTGCGCCGGGCATGGGGGGCCAGTGGGGCTGATTAAAGAGCAACTCTGCATTAACGGTTTGTGGGGGGCCGGTATCAGCCGCCGTAGCCAGCCAGGACCATAAACGGCCGTCTGCGGCCAGGGCAATCGTATGGGCCGGTTCATACACCGAGGCCGTGCGCCGCAGCCCTACCACGGCCTCGGGCGGCCAGTGGGGGCCTAAGTTGACGGCCATCAGATTTTCTATACTGGCCAGCAGCACCCGGTTTTGCAGCCAGCCGCTGCCCGCTTCCCCTCGCAGCGGCAGGTCGTAAGAAAGGCGCACGCAGCTATCGCAGTCGTCGGGGATGTCGGCCAGCTCTAGATTGGGCAATGCTTGCTGTAGTTCAAGCAGAATGCTGGCCTGGTTATTCCGCTGGAAGGCGATCCCGCTGCTCTCATCTACGTAGATGATCTGGCTGTTGATATTGCCCTGCAAGCGCCGATCCAGCCCTAGTGCCGGAATCTGGTAACGGACCTCAACGGCCGTTTGGTCAAAGTCAATAGGGGTGTTGGTAGGGGCAGGCGTGGCCGGCAGCAGCGTGGGGCGCGGCGTCGGTGAAGGGAGCATGTCCACCGCATGTGGTGTAAACGTGGGCGGCAGTTGGGCTACTGGTGAAGGAGCAGCCACTGTGGCCACAGACTCTGTCGCCGAAGCGGCTGTGGCCACAGCCGGGGGTGGTACCGGCTGGCTGCACCCCAGCAGCAAACAAATAGTAAAACCCAGCGTTATTTTAGCCCACATGGATCAGTGTCCAGTAAACAGTATTCAGTAAACAGTACAAATAAATCCCTACGCACTACGCAATACGCATTATCTAACAAGCGGCAGCTCTTCATTCTCCCAGGCCACCAGCAGCGGAGCGGCCGTAAAGATGGAACTGTATTGCCCGCTCAACATGCCTACAAAGAGGACGGCCACGAACGGCTTGATAGAAGCCCCCCCAAAAATCAGGAGGGCGACCAGGATAAACATGGCGTTCATCTGGGTGGCCAATGAGCGGTGGATAACCTCCAGCACAGAGCGGTTGACCAGCTTTTCAAAACGCTCCATCGGTCGTTTGGGGATATTTTCCCGCACCCGGTCAAAGATGATGATAGTGTCTTGCAGCGAAAAGCCGGCAATGGTAAGAACGGCCGTTAAAAACAGCGCATCCACCTCCCAACCCAAGACCATGCCGGCAATAGCGGCAAAGCCAAAAATGATCATCAGATCGTGGAGCATAGCAATGACGGCGCAGGCCCCATAGCGGAACGGGTGGGGAACCTGACGGAAAACAAACATGATATAAAACAGCACCATTGTCGCCGCTACAATAACAGCGATAATGGCCGCTCGCGTCACTTCCTCACCCACTGACGGGCTGACACTTTGTACCTGCGTCGTGCCGGGCAAGAGAGGCGACACCGCATTCAACTGCCGTTCAACTTCCTGCGCTTCTTCAGCCGTCATAAAGGTGGTGCGGGCCTGCCAGGCATTTTGCAATCCTTCCCCCTGCAGGCCAATAATAGAAACACCGGGATACCCCGCCTGGGAAAAAACCTGGGCAATCACGTCCTCGGTAACCGGTTCGTTAAATTGAATTTCAAAACGCGTACCGCTGCGAAAGTCCACGCCCAACAGAAAGGGAGAGCCGGTACGAACAACCGAAAAAACCATGGCCAGAATACCGAGGCTAATAAGGATGCCCGAAAAGATAAAATAGTAGCGACGTTTTTCAACTAAGCTATACATGCAAACCTCAAATCTTTAGACAGACCGGACAGGCTCAGCAACCAGGGATTGCCACGCTGTCAGGACTCAATTTTTATATACCCAACAACCAGGGACGCGCCTCAATCCATTCATAGGCTCGACCCATCAGAAGGCGAACGAAGGTGCGGGTGACGATAACGGCCGTAAACAGACTCAACGTGACCCCAATAGCCAACGTCATGGCAAATCCCTGTACGGCACTGGCCCCAAAGTTACGGCCAAAACCCCACAAGATAAAACAGACCACCAGCGTGGCCACATTGGAGTCCCGAATCGACGACCAGGCTTTGGCGAAGCCGGTCACAATCGCCTCGCGCAGCGAGGCCCCCTTGCGCAGCTCCTCCTTCATACGTTCAAATACAAGGATATTGGCATCCACCGCCATACCGGTCGATAACAAGAAACCGGTGATGGCCGGCAAAGTAAGGGTCACAGGCAAAGCCATATAAACGGCAAAATTCAAAACCGCATATAATACCAGAGCCACATCGGCCAGCAGCCCCGGCAAACGGTAATAGGTCAGCATAAATATCAGCACAACCAGCAGACCAATCGC
>JAWOIM010000082.1:0-6756 GCA_046484685.1 Chloroflexota bacterium
GGCGCTTCGATCAGGCTGTCATCGCCTTCGCGCTGGCGTTTGGCAGTAAACCCGGACTGGCTGACAAGGGGGCGACGTGTTGTCCTGAAACGCCCGCCGCGCGCTCTCCTTATCCCGAATTTCAGCCAGCAACAGGTCTGGTGATAGCTCACGCAACTGCTGTAAATGGTGACCAAGGCCGTTGAATTTTGTGTGCACAATAGCGTTCATGTGGAGCGGAATGCCGTTGCGTACCTGGACGCTGGCATCGGGAGCTGCGGGCGGCTCATTGGGGTCCACCCGGTAAGGCAATTGCTCCACAATGTAGCGAAATCCCCAAAATCCATGGGGGCACAAGACAGTTGGGTCTTCTTGGTGGGGGCAATCGTTTGCTTCCAGCCCATGCTGCCGGTATGTGTCGCACAATGCAATTCGCGCCGGATCATAAGATTCAATTGGCCGGTCATAGATTGCTTCCCAGGGCACGCTTAATTGTTTGGAGAGAGGTGCGACCTGGATAATTTGCCCCGCTTCTAATTGCAGCGCGTGATAGACGACAGGTGAGAAATCTTCATCAGGCGGAAACAGATTGCGAAAGAATGCACTGCCCAGTTCAGCCAGTGGTCCCAGGTATGCTAAAAGGGTTTGCGGTGGTCCGCCTACAGCGTGATAGCCGCCCATCATGTGGAACAATTGGGCGCGAATTTCTGCCATCAGGTTTTTCAGGCCCGATTCTTGCAACTCATAAGCCTGAAAAGCCAGCGCCTGGCCGGAACAATCATAAAAGCGCAAACCAACCTGCTCTTCGTGGCGTCCCAGAGCGATGGTCAGGCGGCGCGGTTTTTCCACAAGCGTTTGCAAGCTTTCTGGTGTCAAAACGGCGGTGCGCGTCCAGGTGATATATCCATGTTGCATAGGCAAGTTTTCATCAGGCGTAGCGCCGGACGCAATGACCTGGATTTCAAGGCGGCGGGCCTGCAGCAGATGACCGTTATAGAGTACGTCTACGTCTATAAATTTGCGTCCTGCTTTACGAATGGTGAAGGGAAAGGTACAGGATTCGCTTTCGCCCTTGGCCGACAGGCGTATTTTTTGTATCGGCGTCGTAAAATTCAGGTCGGCATGGCCACTGGCCACCACGTCCAACGCCAATGCACCGAACTCGGCAAAAGCCTCCTCTAGCTTATCATCAGGCCACGGCTCGCCCAGCACCCCGGGACCCCACGGTTGTCCGATATTGACTACCAGTTGATAGGCGCCGCGCTCAAGGTAAAGCGGCTGTGTTGGTTCTACATATTCGCCGGCGTCATTAAAGAAACCGGCGTTGAGGTAACGAGCGCCGGGGGGTTCACTCACTGCCTTAGACGTGGCTGTCTGTAACTGGGCAATTGTCTCCGCAACGCCTCCTCTCAGCGTCGTCAAAGTTACGTCTTCCCCAGCGCCCGTGCTTTCTAATGATTTGTCTCCGCGCGTCGTAAAATGCCCGCCCAACCGGGATACTTCCACCAGCCCACCATCGAGTGGATAGGCCTGCATAATTCGGCGAAAGATGGCGCTGGCGGACGTGTAATAACCCAGAAATAGCACTTCGGTAATCAGCTCTTTGGCCTCTGCCTCATTTTTAGCCTTTGCCAGGTCGCGCAAGGCAGCCAGCAGCCGCGCCTCCAACTGTGGCCATTCATCGCCAGCACGCGCTTTGATAACAAGCCATTGTTGGGATATTGCTTCGACGATAGCAGCTATATTATTGAGATAGTTCATGACGTGATTCTCCTGCATCAAGCCCCGGTAAAGGTAAAGGCGGCCCAATAATAGGGATGGCTAAACGGCCGTTCTTCCGGTTCCAGGGACGCAAAACGCCACCAATAATCGCCCACATCGGTCAGCGATCAGGACGATGAGATGGGAAACGATGTACTACCATCACCAGAAACCCGATATAGTCGTCGCGGGAGCCAAGCCAGTCGAAGTCACGGGAGGCCGCGCGAGCGTTACCACGGCTGAAGTTCCACGAGCCGCCGCGCACGACGCGCCCATCGCTACTACTCATATCTATCTCTTTGTAGTACCGGTCCCTCTCTGGTTCATCATACCGATTGCGGCACCATTCCCACACATTGCCGCTCAGGTCATATAGCTCCAGTTCATTGGCGGAATAGATACCAACGGCCGTCGTTTGTCCAATATTCCCCTCTCGTGTATTGGCCATATTTTCATCAAACCTATCGCCCCAGGGATAGAAACGATTATCGGGCCAACGGGCGGCCACTTCCCACTCGTATTCGTGCGGCAGTTCTACCCGGCAACCCAATTTGTCACTTAACCAGCGACAGAAGGCGGTCGCCTGGTACCAACTCACTTGCTCACGGGGATGGTTGGCATAGGGGAAAGTCGGGTCAGTCAATTGTTGTACTCCGGCCGGCATCCCCGCCCACCAGCGATCATCGGCAAAATCTTCAGCCTTGACAAAGGCCTGGAACTGGGAGTTGGTGATGGGGTAACAAGACAGTTGATAAGAATATTTAATCTCTATCATCTGTTCACCCAGACTTCGCCACGCCTCTTTACCCTCGCCAACCTTGTAAGTCCCGGCCGATATCTCTCGCCCCCAGGCAAGATCGGGCAGGCCAATAGTTGGGTCCACACCCACACCCGGCCGCGGGTCGCCCAATTGCCCCAGAATACAGCGGGCCTCAGCCCGTTCTTTGGCCGGAATGGTATAGTCGCCCATAATGGCCAGCAGCCAGTTTTGGGTACGCCGGTAAATGGTGGCCAGCCGGCTCTCCTTACTCCCCACCGTCTGCCGCACCAGCCCCGTATCATGCACCGCCTGACCGGCCAGCAGGGCAACGGTTATCTGCACCGGCGTCATCTCTGCCGGTGGCTCTTTGTAGAGCAGTTCGCTGATTAAAGGACCGACCGTCGTCGGTGTCTGCTTCTGAATACCGGCCGCCAGCAAAAAGACCTCCCGCCACCAGGTTGGGTCTCGCTCCACGCGCTCTTTGAGCATCAGCACCGGGTCTTCGTCCGCCTGCTGCCAGATGTGAGCGGCAGCCAGGTATTCCTGAAAGGTACGGTGGGGAAAGGTATAGGTGTAGTGGTCGCGCTCCTGAAGCAAACCGGCCCGCTGCTGAATGTAGCGGATGACTGTCTCGGCCTTGTCAGCACTGCCCAGTTCGGCTTTCAACTCATCCTGCAAATCGAGGCGGTGGATGTCGGCCGTGCTCTGGCTGCGTTCTGTCTCCTCCTCCTGCCGTTCATGGGCGGCAAAGGCGACATGGGCCAGCGCCCGCCGCAGGGTGGCTACCGACACGCCAAGCTGAATGACCAGCCCCGGCTCTACTTTTTGACCCCCTTCTACATCGCGCACCAGCTGGTTCTCCCAATGGGCCAGCAGCAGCTTGACTGCCCGCTCGTACAGGTCGGCCCGGTCTTCGGGCAGAAAGCCGTCCCGGCCATGCACCTGGGCCATCAGGGTCAGCAGCAGCGGGTATTGGGCCAGCTCACGTAAATGAGCATACTGCTGTACCGCACCGGCCAGCTTGTTGGCCTCTTGCCGGCTGCGGTCGGCCGTCCAGCCCTTTAGTGGCCCAATCTGGCGGTACCAGGTTTGGGTAAAATGTTCTATCTGCTCCCGGCCAAAGCAGGGCAGGCTAAAGACCGGGAACTGGCCCGGCGGCAGACGCCAAGCATCGTCCCGTCTGTAGGCATAGTCGCGACAAGTGACAACCACCCGGCAATTTTCCAGCAGGTCGGCAAAGGCCACAATCGCTTCCTTAATAAGGCTGCGGCGGGTATCGGCATCCGTCTCGCGCACCTCGTCCAGCCCGTCAAAAAAGATAACGCCCCCTTCTTCCAGCAGCGTTTGCTTGAGAACGGCAAAACTCTCGCCGCAGCCCCAATCGACCATCTGCTTTTCGATGTAGCGCCAGACCAGCCCGACATATTCAGCGGGCAGCACCTTATCCGGTAGGGTGGCGGCAAACCGGCGCAGGATAATTCGCACCGGCAGAGGGCGGGCCTCGGCCGGCCAGCCGGGCAGGCTGTCGGCCGGTACGGTCTGCCCCAGGCGGCGGGCCGCTAACTGGCCGGCCAGATAGTTGACCAGCGTACTCTTGCCCCCACCCGGATAACCCAGCACAACCAGCCGGGGCAGGGCGGCAATGGCGGCCACGGCCGGGATTGGTTCCGCTTTTTTCTCGACGCCCTCAACCGCCTTTTCGTCGGGTTGGGCGTGGCGCTGCAAGGCATCGTCTATGCTCTCATCGGGCTGCCGGGTTAGCAGACGCCCCCCTTGTTCCAGGTGGAGCGGCGTAAACACGTCACGCAGGCGGAGCGCGGTCGTGCCCTCGTCGGGCAGATAATCTTCGTCAATGGCCGCTATGTCCAGCAGGTCACACTGTTTTAGCAGCGTACGCAGGTAGTGGGCTTCCCACAGTGAGTCGTTGTTTGTCGGCAGGGTGCCGGGCCACTGGTAGGTTATCTGGGTACCGTTGACTACGTTGGTCGCCTGGATCACCCCGGCCCGAATACCGACCTGCGCGGCATTTTGCAGCAGGGATACCAGCTGCTTCACCTCATCTAACAAGGCGTGCTGTAATTTGGTCTGGGCCATGAGATGGTCGGTTTGCAGCGTATGGCGCAGCGATTCCTCGGCGGCGGCTGCGCTCAAAAAAGCGGCGGCAAACGCATCCATGGCCTGCCTGAAAACATCCGGCTCCTGGTCAGGGGTCGAACCGGGCAGCGTGGCAGCGTCGTAACCGGCGTCGGCAAAAAGCAGGACCAGTTCTTCGGTATCCCAGCCTTTGCCGCGCAGCAGGTTGTCGATCTCACGCAGAACGTCTTCTTGCTGGAGGAAATCGCTGAAGATGTCGGCCAGCAGGGATTCTTCATCCGGCGACAGGGCGCTGACCTGGGTTAGGAGGGCGATGATGGCTTTGTGTAGGCTGCGCTCAATGGCCTGGCTGGCTTCGTTGCCGGCCAGGGCGGTTTGCAGGCGGCGGCTGAGGGTGGGGAGGAGGGCCGCGCTCAGATTGGCGGCCAGGTTGGCCAGGTAGGCGGTGGTGAGGGGTTCCATGTTGGGCTACCCTCCGTGACTCGCCCTGCTGTCTGGTGGACGTTGCTTGTTATGGTTGCTGCTCATTGTCTATTCCCCTTAATTGCTGTAGCTGGTAACATGCTAAATGATACCAGAAACGGGGCCAGAGTAGCAATCTAGCAGGCCGGTCCAGCAGAGAGGCCACGTCTTGCCGGCCCATTACCGTCCCGGCGCTCTTCCCGGTGCTCCACGCCGACCAGCGGGGGTAATCAGTCCGTGCCTCAATCTGCGTTGACCGAAGAATGGGTGACAGCCACCATTCACCAACCACCGGCCACCGACCACCGGCCAGAGGACGGGCTAACTCCCGGCGAAGAATGGGTGTCATGGAGAGCAGGGTGGGGAAACGGCCGTTTCTATAGGCAATTCAGGTGCCGGTGCCATAATCAGGTAGTGGGGAGAACGGCCGTTTTGGTGACCCGTGTGGCTGCCCATCACGTTGTTGGGCAGCCGGTAGAAACGGCCGCTTTGGGGGCAGGGCTGCTTGGTGAATGAGACGGGTAGGACTATGGCAAAACGGCCGTTTCTCTGACTGGTCTAGTGCTGTATTGCCCTTCAACATAAACCTCAACACAACTTGGCAAGACGGCCGTTTACCTCTGCACTTGGCCAGGTTTGGTCATAATAATCTAAACGGCGTTCTGTAGGCGGCCCACTACTTGCCACCCGCTATCCGGAGCAGAAAGCTCTGAAACAGGTATTGCTATCATTTGTTGTTTCGCGGGGTGGGCAAAGGCGGGTCAGCGTGAAACGGCCGTTTATTCATGCTGCCTGCCAGGTACAGCTACAACGCCTGAAAGCAGCCGCAAGTTCACGGCTTCCTAAGTCCCTGAACCACGCCCTGCATTAAGGGGTGATCAAATTAACTGTCGGAAAATAGGTGCGGTAGCGGCTAATATCCCTGGTTATCAAATCAATTCCCAATACGGCCGCATGAGCGCCGATGAAAAAGTCGGGCAGGGGAGATGATTTTGTCCCTTTGTGGCGACGATATTGCAGAAAAGCCTTACCAGCCAGGAACAGGGCTTCTTTCGGTATCGACTGCATCTCAAAGCCGGCCGCAGCGATAGCCGCTTCAACCTCCTCAATACGCTCAAAACCGATAGATACTTCGCTGTAGATAATGGGGTTAATAAGTAATGTGTGGCCGTGACCAAACTGGTTGAGCGTCATTTCCGACCAATCGGCCCATTGGGGATCATCCAGAAAGATGTCAAGAATAACGTTAGAATCAACCAACAGTCCGTTCATGCGTCTGATCTGGTTAACGCCATAATCTCTTCGGTGGACATCTTGACGGTGGCAACGCCACGCAATTTGGCAAAACGGCTCTTGGCGGCCGGCTCTTTTTTCTTAACGATATACACCCGCTCATCATCTTCAAGCACAAACTCGACTTCTGAAGCAGGGGTAATGTTCAACTTCTGGCGAATCTCGAGTGGAATCGTGACCTGACCTTTGGTGGTGACACGCATAACAATCTCCTTGACTGTTGTCGTCAACAAGTAAGAGTATACTTAGTAATACTATTACTCCATTTTATAACTGGTGCTGATGTCAGTCAACTATGCTGCCTACCAGGACCAGGCGCAACATCTGAAAACGAACAAGGCTGTTAGGTGAATGAGTGGGGTAGGACTATGGCGAAACGGCCGTTTCTGAAACTGGCCTAGTGGTGG
>JAWOIM010000136.1:0-8440 GCA_046484685.1 Chloroflexota bacterium
AACAAAGTTGAAAACAAACCGGTTACACTCGGCTGGTTAACGGCCGTCATTTTCCTACTCCTCTGGTTGACCCTGCTGGTAGGTGGCTACTTTTGGGCACACAATCCGTTTGATTCTGACTCCTTTGCCGGTCTGGCCCTTACCGGGCTAAGTGTGTTGCTCTGGCTGTGGCTGCTGGCCCTGACAACGGCAGCAGGCTTACGCCTGGCTCACCGGCCTTTGGCCGCAGAGCCGCTGCCCCTGCGGTTGGCGCTGGCCGCCGGATTGGGCCTGGGGCTGCTGTCGCTGCTGCTGCTGACCTGGGGGCTGCTGGGCGGGCTGCACAGCCTGCCGGCCTGGGCCGGGCTGCTGCTGGCCACCGGGCTGCTGCGCCACGATTTGCGCCAGTTGGCAGCCACTGTCTGGCAGTATCGCTGGCCCCGACCCCACGGCCGTTTTCAAACCGGACTGGCCCTCTATACGCTCCTGATGCTGCTGCTCACCTTCTGCCTGGCCCTGGCTCCCGAACTGGGCTGGGACGCCCATGTATACCATCTCACCGGCCCTAAGCTGTATATCGAGATGGGGCGCATCGGTCACCCCATTGACCTCTTTTATCTCGGGTTTCCCCAGTTGGGGGGCATGCAGTTTATGCTGGGGATGCTGCTGGTAGGGGATGGGTTGACGGCACTCTTCCACTTTGGCTACGGGCTGCTGGCGGTGGTGGTGGTGATGGGCCTGGCCGGGCAGGCATTTGGCCGGGAAGCGGCTTTACCGGCCGGGGCAATTTTGTTGTCGGTAACGGCCGTCCTGGAATTGATGGTGTCTGCCTACGTAGATGTCACGCTCCTGTTTTATACAACCGCTGCTTTTTACGCCTTCTGGCGCTGGCGCGAGGGCATTGACAGACCTGACAACAGGTCTGTGGGCTGGCTGCTGCTCATGGGCCTGTTTGGTGGCTTTTGTGCCGGGGTAAAATATACGGCTGTAGCCGTTCCTCTGGCGTTGGGGCTGAGTCTGTTATGGACGCTGCGCCGCCGGCCCCTGTACCAGATTATAAGCCAGGGCGGGCTGCTTACCCTGGCCACAACCGTGACCACGCTGCCCTGGCTGCTCAAAAACTGGCTGACCACCGGTAATCCCGTCTACCCTTTTGCCCTGGCCGACGCCCTCTATTGGAACGAGTGGCGGGCAGCCTGGTATGATCGGGCGGGCACGGGGCTGCTGTATGAAGAGCCGCTGCGCCTGCTGCTGGCCCCGCTGGAAGCCACTATTCTGGGCACCACCGGCACCACGGCCTATGGCGCGACCATCGGCCCCTTCATTTTGGGCCTGTTATTTTTGCTGCCCCTGGTCTGGCACACCCTGTCACAACGGGAAAAAGGGATCATGGGCCACCTGCTCTTCTTTTTTGGTCTAAACTACGGCTTGTGGCTGTGGGGCCTGGCCCGCTCCACGCTGCTGCTGCAAACGCGGCTGCTGCTGCCCATGTTTGGTATAACGGCCGTTATTGCCGCCGTCACCCTGGTTCGGCTGGACCGGCTGACGCGCCCCACCCTGGCCGTAGGCTGGCTGGCCCGCGTTATCGTGAGCCTGACGCTGGCCCTTATATTTCTTTCCTGGCTGCACCATGCGCTGCTTATCAATCCACTGCCGGCGGCCCTGGGGCTAGAGTCGAAATCTCGCTTTTTACAGCGCACCTTAGGACCCTATCAATCGGCCATTGAGGTTATCAACGAACTGCCGGCTGAGGCTCAGGTCCAATTTTTGTGGGAGCCGCGCAGTTACGGCTGCCGGGTGGACTGCCGTCCCGATGCCCTGCTGGAGCATTTCTGGCAGATGACGCAGTATCAGGGGTACGATGAAACGGCCGTGGCCGCTGCCTGGGCCGAACAAGGCGTCACCCATATCTTGCTCAATCAGCAGGGGCTTAACTTCCTGGTAGACCACAGCTCTGACCCCATCCGCGAGCAAGATCTGGTGGTATTAGCCGCCGTGCGCCAGCAATATCTGACGCCCGTAGCCCAATGGAGTGAAACCTATCTGCTGTATGAATTTGAGGGAAGCCGGCACGCACCCGGCACCCCAATAAATGAATGAAAACGTAACCCAGGTTGCCAACCTGCTGCTTTTCCAGGTTAACAACCTGGGTTACATTTACACAGGAGGCTTAAGTGGTACAACAGTCAAGCCAGACAAATAAACGGCCGTTGTGGCAAAAAGGGCTAATAGGCCTGGCATTTCTGCTGCTGTTTGGCCTGCTCGTGGTCGCTTTCCATGAACTGTTCACGCAGGAATTTGTGGGCGCCAACGACTTTTACCCTCGTTGGAAAGGGGCACAATTATACTGGCTGGAAGGGCTTGACCCCTATTCCCAGGCGACCACAGAGGCTATTCAGCGGGACATGTACGGCCGTTTGGCCCTGCCCGATGAAGACCAGGTCCTGTTTGTCTACCCCTTTTACACGATTTTTTTGCTGCTGCCGCTGGTCAGCCTGCCCTACAGTTGGGTACAGGCCATCTGGCTGACGCTGGTGCTGGCCTCGCTGCTGGGCGGGGTTATCTTTATATTGACTTATCTGGGTTGGCGGCCGGCGCCGTGGCTGTTGGCGCTGACCATGATTTGGGCCGTTGCCTATTACAGCAGCACCCGCACTATTATTTTAGGCCAGTTTGCCGGCCCCGTCTTTTTCGGGCTGGCCGGCTGCCTGTGGGCGCTAAAAACGAAGCGGGATGGGTGGGCCGGCCTGCTGCTGGTGCTGGCCACGCTCAAACCCCAAATGAGCTACCTGGTTATTCCGGCCCTGCTGCTGTGGGCCTGGGGGCAGCGTCGCTGGCTTTTTGTGGGCAGTTTTAGCGGCTGGCTGCTGCTGCTGCTGCTCCTCTCCTTTGCCCTGTCGCCGCGCTGGCTTATCAGCTTTGCCGAACAGATTTTGTATTATCCCGACTATACGGCGGTGGGCGCGCCGGTTTGGATTATCACCCACTACTATTTTCCGCTGTTGGGCCGGCCCGTTGAATGGATTGTGTCACTGCTGCTGCTGGGCTATATGTTCTATTGGTGGCGACAACTACCTACAGCGGCCGTTGATTCGCCCCCCTTTTTGTACGCGCTGTCGCTGACCATCATCGTGACCAATATGGTGGTCACGCGCACGGGGACAACCAATTATGTGATGCTCTACATCCCCTTATTTTGGCTGCTGTATCTGCTGGCCACACGCTGGCGCTGGGGCAAAGTAGCGGTGGTTCTGTTTTATGCTCTGAGCCTTGTAAGCATCTGGCTGTTGTTTTTGACCACAATCGAAGGCAGTTATGAAAGCCCGCTGATGTTTTTACCGCTGCCGCTGGCCCTGCTGCTGGCCCTGGTGGCCGCCCGCAGCCGGCTGCAGCAAACGTCCTGGGGATTGAAGGAAGGTAGGGTATGAAACAAAAAGAGTGGGCACTGCTGCTGGGTATAACGGCCGTTGCCCTGCTGCTGCGGCTGGTGAATCTAAACGGCCGTTCGCTATGGTATGATGAAATATTCACCCTGTTGTATGCCGCCCAGCCCGCGGCCGATATTTTAGGCGGCATTCTGACCCAGGTAGACGGCGCGGCGGCCGAGGTGCATCCGCCCCTGTTTTATACGCTGCTCAACGGCTGGATAACCTTATTTGGCCAGAGCCATCTGGCAGCCCGCGCCCTGTCGGTCCTCTGTGGTGTGGCCACAGTGCCGGTGGCTTATGCGTTGGCCCGGCGCTTGTTTAACCAACAGGTGGCTATCGCGGCAGCCGTTTTTGTCACCATTTACCCCTTTCACCTCTACTATTCGCAGGAAATTCGCATGTACGGCTTTTTGGCCCTGGCAGCAGTGACGGCCGTTTACTGCTTTGTGCGTGCCTGGCAAGATGGTGGCTGGGGCAACTGGCTGGCTTACAGTCTGGCGGCGGCGGTCACGCTCTATACCCACAATCTGGGGGCCGTCTTTCTGGCCGGCCTGGGCATGTGGCTGCTCTGGTACTGGCTGTTTCAGGAGCGCTGGCAGCAGTGGCGGCCGGTCGTGGCCGCCCATCTGCTCCTGCTGCTGCTCTTTGTGCCCTGGCTGCTGGTGCTGCCCAGCCAGTTGAGCAAGGTACAGCAATCTTTCTGGACCACACCGCCGGGCCTGGTGGAGATTATTCAAACCCTGCTGGTATTTCACTTTGGCTACGACAACCAGGCACTGCCCGGCTGGCTGCTGCCCCTGGTCTTCTTTATGGCCCTGCTGATTCCGGCCATCCTGCTGCTGGAAGCACGGCGGCTGCGGGCAGCACGAGGGCTGCACCAGCAGCCGGTTCAAGCCACTCCCTTTCCTGCCCCCTACGCGCTGCTCCTTTTTCTGGCAGTGGGGCCGGTCATTTTAACGCTGCTTGTTTCGCAAATAACACCGGTGTTTACCATTCGCTCGCTGCTGCCGTCAGGGTTAATGTACGGGCTGCTGGTAGTGGGCGTGTTGTTTAATGACCATACACCCCGGCCGGTTCGTTGGGGGCTGGTAGTGCCGGCCGTTCTGGTCGCCCTGGCAGCGTTGGTCAACCATTACCAATACGACTCCTTTCCCCGCTCCCCCTTTGCCGAAGCGGCCGTTACCCTCCATAACCAGACCCCAGACGAAGCCATTATTATTCACAGCAATAAAATGACCTATTTCCCTACCTATTATTACGACCCCACCCTGCCTCAGGTTTATATCGGTGATGAGCCGGGCAGCGCCAGCGACACCCTGCTGCCGGTTACACAGGCGGCGTTGGGTCATGTGGCTGTACCCACTCTAGAAACGGCCGCTGCCGCTCACCATACCGTCTGGTTTGTCATCTTTGCGCGAGAGATAGAAGAATATGAAGAGGCTTTGGGACAGCCCCATCCCCACCTGACCTGGCTGTCTGAACAGTATCAACTGACAGCAGTTCAGGAGATAAACGACCTGATGCTTTTTTTGTATGAGTGATTGTCCAAAATTAAGTTCGTAGCAACGGCTTTAGCGGTCTGGACGGCTAAAGCCGTTACTACGAACCAAAATCGCCAAGTTATTTGCGGACAGTCACTTATTAGTTTTTAATCATTGACGATCAAACGATGGATGTGGCCGACGGCAACGGCCGTATCCTCTGCCGCTACCACCAGACTAATACTGCACTCCGATGACCCCTGGGCAATGGCCACCACGTTGAGGTCGTTTTGGCCCAGGGCGGTGAAAATACGGCCGGCAATGCCCGGCGTGCCCCGCATCCCGGCCCCCACGATGGTCACAATAGAAACCGGTCGCATGGCCCATACGCTGTCAATGTCCTGCCGCGCCAGCTCCTCGGTAAAAGCCTCCTCCAGGGCAGCGATGACCCTGCCGGTGGCCGCGTCGGGCGCGGCAAAGCAGATCGATTGCTCCGACGATGCCTGGCTGATGAGCAAGACGCTGACGTTAGTGCGGGCGACGGCACCAAAAGCACGGGCAGCAATGCCCGGGACGCCAATCATCCCCTTGCCCTCAATCGTCACCAGGCTCAACTCCTCAATGGCCGTGACTGCTTTGATGCCGCCGTTGACTCCCTGGCCGTCAGGCACAATGACGGTACCGGCATGGTTAGGGTTGAAGGTATTTTTGATACGCAGGGGAATATTATTGCTGATGCAGGGGCGCATCGTTTTGGGATGCAGCACCCGTGCCCCATAGTAGGCCAGTTCGGACACCTCACGATAGGTCAGTTTGGGGATGGAGCGGGCCTCGGCCACCAGCCGGGGATCGGCCGACATAACGCCATCGACGTCGGTCCAGATCCAGACCTCGTCGGCGGCCAGCGCCTGTCCCAGAATAGCGCCGCTGTAGTCAGAGCCGCCCCGGCCCAGGGTGGTGGTCACACCCGTGGCCGTGGCCCCGATGAAGCCGGTAACGATAGGAATGATGCCTTGGGCTAATAACGGCCGTATTTTCCCCTCAACCCGCTCTGTCGTTGCCTCCATCAAGGGCGTGGCCGACAAGAACACATCATCGGTGACAATCAAGTCGGTGGCGTCAACAGCCTCGGCCGGCTGCCCCACCTGGCGCAGGTAGGCGGCCAGCAAGCGCACGCTCATCTGCTCGCCCATGCCGCCAATGGCGTCCAGGGCGCGTGGCGACAGTTCACCCAGGACCAGCACCGCCCGGCACAACTCTTCAAAGCGGTGAATAAAACGTTCGATTTCGGCCATGACCGCCGCTTGTTCGGAGCTGCCGGCCAGCAAGTCATCAATCGTCTGGCGATGAATCTGGCGCAGAGCAGCGGCCACCTGGGGATAGGACTGCCCATCGCCGGCGGCGGCCGCGTTGGCCCCTTGCAGCAGAAGGTCGGTCACTTTGACCGGCTTTGACCCCATGGCAGAGGCGACCACGACCACCTGGCCCCATTCTGCCAAACAATGTTGAATCAGATCGGCCGTTTCTCGTATGGCCTGGGCACTGCCCACAGACGTGCCGCCAAATTTCATTACAAGTGTCATATAATTCTCCATTACTTTTGATTTTCCAGGAATTCGTATTGCGTATTACGTATTGCGTAGCCAGAGAGAATTACGAAATACGCAATACGCAATACGAGATCTGCGTAACCGCTTTTTAAGATAAGGCCTGTTCCAAATCGGCCAGTATATCGGCCGTTTCTTCAATGCCAATGGCAAATCTGACCAAATTATCTTTGATGCCAATGGACAATCTCTCCTCGGTGGAGAGTTCATAAAAGGACATCAGGGCCGGCTGCTCGATGAGGCTCTCTACGCCACCCAGGCTGGGAGCAATGAGGGGGATAGTCATGGCGTCGATGAAGCGACCGGTTGTGTCCAGGGGGGATTCGCCGGGCAAGGGAGCAATCTCAAAGCTAACCACACCGCCGAAACCGCGCATTTGGCGCACGGCCGTTTCATGGTCAGGGTGAGAGGGCAAGCCGGGATACCAAACCCGCTCGACGCGGGGATGCGCCTCTAAGTATTCGGCCACGGCCTGGGCGCTCTCGTTTTGCTGCCGGACGCGCAGTGCCAGCGTTTTCAGGCCCCGTTCCACCAGATAGGCAGCGTGGGGATCGATGACGCCGCCCAACATCCCCTGGCTCTGGCGCAGGGCGTGCAGCAGGCCGCCCGATCCCACCACCACCCCACCCATCACGTCATTGTGGCCGCTCAGATATTTGGTGGCGCTGTGAATCACCAGGTCGATGCCAAAATCGAGTGGATTCTGATTGATGGGGGTAGCAAAGGTAGCGTCGATAATTGTCTTGACGCGGCGGTGGCTTTGGGCAATGGCCGCGATTTTTTCCAGGTCGGCCACGCGCAGGTAGGGATTGGTGGGGCTTTCGCTGATAATGAGGCGGGTATTGGGCTGCACGGCCGCTTCCATCGCTTCATACTCCCCCATCGCCACCTGGCTGCTCTCGATGCCCAGCCGGGTGAGGAAGGTCTGGCAAAACTGGCGCGTCTTACGGTAACAGTCATCGGTAAAGATAACGTGGCTGCCGGTGGGCAGGATAGAGAGAATCACATTCGTCACCGCGCTCATCCCCGTCGGGAAAAAGAGCGCGTCTTCCCCTTGTTCCAGAGCGGCCACCCGCTTTTCGACGGCGCGGACGGTGGGGTTGCCATAACGGCCGTATTCCCCCCGATCCCCGTTCCCGCCCTGGCCGCCAGGCCACAGTTTCGCTTCCATAAAGTCACAGAGATCGGCCGTATCGCGGAAGGTGTAGGTGGCCGTCTGGACGATAGGCGTGGTGAGGGAATGGTTGGGATGGGGAGTACGGCCGTTTAGCCGACCATGCACCGCCCGTGTGCTGTTTCCTAACTGTTCTTTCGTATCGCTCTGGCCATTGTTGGTTGTTATAGACATATTTTCTCCTAATGGATTCAACAGCGGATTGGGAAATAAACGGATACAGATTAGTTAGGTCGTAATCCGTTCATTTCTAAATCCGCTGTCAAAAACAAAAAAACCCCTTCTGGAAGTTCAGAAGGGGGTTTGCGTGTCATTGCCTATACCACGTTCTCATCTTCCAGAAGCCTCTGCTTCTGCCGGAATTAGCACCATTTCCAATTCAGTAAGTAGTAAGTAGTGAATAGTAAGTAGATTGTTTACTACTTACTTTTTACTTTCCACTATTCACTGAATAGGCGGTTGCTGAGGTGTCGTCGGGCCGGTCCCTCGACCTCTCTTGATGATACGTATGAAGTTGTTGGGGGGAATGCTAACAAAGAGTTGACCGGTTGTCAAAAAGGTGCGCAGGCGGCAGGTAGAAAATTCACCTGCCAGTTTGTGCCGTCGCCGGAGTGGGGGTCAAACCACCGCTAAACAATAACAGCAAAAGCAAGAGGGGAAAGTTAGTCTGATCACTTGTTTCATCCAGGAAAACTCCTTCTTAAATGTAACCCAGGTTGTTAACCTGGAAAAGCAGCAGGTTGGCAACCTGCGTTACGTTTTCATTCATTG
>JAWOIM010000167.1:0-11143 GCA_046484685.1 Chloroflexota bacterium
GTCAGGGAAAGCAGACGAGTCAGCGGTAGCAAATCGGCTGCGGCCACATTGTACTGGTAGAGGTTAGCGGGGATGTGCTCGCTGCCGACGGAAACCGGTGGGGCATCCAGGGCATGCCGGAGCGCCAACAGCAGATCGCGCTCATCAACGACCTGCATCATGGGGTCAAAACCGAGGAGAACGGGCGCAACCGACCCGGACAGATAACGATTCATGGGGCCGGGAGCCTGGGGGCCAACGATGTGAGCCGGGCGTAAAACAGTCAGCTTCAAGTGGGGATAGTGGCGGGCAAAATCAAAACAAAGCTGTTCACCGGCTATCAGATCGAACAAAGGGCCGGCTGTTTCTTTCGTATAGGGAGATTGATCTTCATCAATAAAGGCGGCATTGGTGGGTAGTGGACCATAAACGGCCGTGCTGCTCACCCAAATGAAATGGGCTACACCCGTTTCAGCACAGGCGTGCAGCAGGTTGTCCAACGCCGCTGTCGCTTGGTCCGATTCCGGAGGCCATGCCAGATGGTAGACCGTGTCTACCTGTTCCTGCCGCAGCAAATCGGTTAGCAGCCGGTTACGCACATCTGCCTGCACAAAATCCAAATTCTCATGGGAGGGGACGCGGGGCACAGTCCGGTCTATACCGATGACGTGATCTGGTGTATCATCCAATAAAAGGCGAGATAATTGATCCCCCCAATAGGCAGCGACCCCTGTTACCATAATGGTTCGACTGTTGCTCATAGCAGCCGATTATAAGTTGGTCTCCTGATTATCGTCAAGGAGAAACTATAGAAATTGGCCCAATCTTGAAAATGGGTTCCCTATGGATGGGACAAAAGGGAAATTGACCCACCTGCCCAGTATCGACTATAATCCCCCCAGACGAACATAACATAGAAGCATGTGGACATAGGAGTCTGAGAATGGTTATTATTAAACGCTATCCAAACCGAAAATTATATGATACCGAGGCCAAACAATATATTACGCTGGACGGTATTGCCGAATTGATCCGTGATGGTCAGGAAGTTCAGATACAAGACCATGCCAGCGGTGAGGATTTGACCACTGTGACGCTGACCCAAATTATTTTTGAGCAGGAAAAGAAGCAGGGAGGCTTTTTGCCCCGGTCGGTATTGACCGGATTGGTACAGGCCGGTGGGGATACGCTGGGCGTGCTGCGGCGCACGCTGGCCTCCCCCTTAGAAATGTTGGGTCACGTAGACGAAGAAATTGAAAGCCGTATCTACAACCTGGTAACGCAAGAGGAGTTGGCCGCAGAAGAAGCTCGCCCTCTCCTGGACAAGCTGCTGTCGAACAAGGCAAAAGTGCTGCCGAAATCATTGGCTGCCAGTGAAGAGGCTATCACCCATTTGCTGCATAGACATGGCGTTCCCACCCGTGAAGATTTCCGTCATTTAACCGAACAACTTGATGCCTTATCGACTGCTTTAGAAGATCTTGATGTTTCTCACTAATCCCATACCCATACTGCGCACCGGTAAAAATTATGCTTAAAGTAGCTGGATCCGCCAGCCTTTCCTTTGTGTTCCCCGCCAGACGAGCCATTGCCTATCTGTTTTATAATAATATGGAGCGCCTGGTAAGTTATTTGCCCCACATTGAAATGCTGTACGAGGAAAATGAGTTTGAGTACCGTATGCTCTATCAGAGTACAGAGCTAGGGACTTATCATCTATCGATTTTTTGTGATGTGCGGATGGAGCTACCGCCGGGAAACCGGGTTATTCGCCTGGTATCGATTGAAAACTTGCCGCCGGTTGAGACAAAACTGACGGTCAACAGTACCACCGGGCGCGGCTTTTTTTCGTCTGAAGCCCATTTTCATGATGAAGGGCCAGACCAAACGCGTATCGATTTCAAGATGCGGTTAGGTGCCAATATGCCGCGCCCGTTGGGAATGCGTTTTATGCCCGGACGGGTGGTAGATAATATTGCCAATGGCATTACCAATCGCCGCCTGCGTGAGATTACCGAAGGATTTTTAGAGTTGTCCCTGGCGGATTTCCCGACCTGGCAGGAACGGTTAGAAGTGCAGCTTTTGCAGAAATAAGAAGCTGGGTCTACTGTATAGCAGCCCAACGGTACTGCCGGCCGTCCAGGTCGGTACGAACTTCGTATATCTGATCGTCGATGCTGACCTGGATACGCAGGCCGGGCACGAGCGCTTCGGTACAGCCTTCGCCGGGCTGGCCCATTCCCAGGCAGCCATCGGGCCAATCGACCATTTCAACGGCCGTTACCGTTAATGAGGCCGCTTCTATACCTAACTCCTCGGCCACCAAAGCACGGCCAAAGCGAATTGTTTCACTGTGGGCTTCGACAAGTTCTTCATCTACACCATCTAGTATCAGCGGTGCCCTGGTAGCCATGGTGGTCCTGGTGGGGAGGGGGGTGAGGTCAGGCACGGCCGTCGCCTCCTCTATACTTTCAACAGGGGCTGTTGCTTCAGGAATTACCGGATCTTCAGCCTGGTTACAGGCTGCCAGAATAAACAGAAGCAAAACCAATAGGTGGACGATTGTATAATGACGCATAAAGTCTCCTTGTTATTTTTGTTCTTGTTGGCCTATTATATACTATTGATATGCGCTTCACGAGGAAAGACCAAATACCTGGCTGATTAACTTTAGCAGTCTGATGCCGTGCAGCACACGGGCCGTAACCTTGTACGGCCGTATTAAAGCGGGGGGCAGCTCCCCCCACGATGAATGAAAACCCATCGTCTATTGTCCGTATCATGTATGAAAATTCATCGTCTATCGTCCGTCGTCCATGGTCTATTTTCGAAGGAGTAGGTTGATATGAATGTTACCAATAGCGCAATACAAAAGATGGTTGCAGCGATAACGGCCGATTTAAGCCGACACCTGCAGATTGCGGTCGACCAAATAGAGACCGAGCAGGTAGAATCGGTGACCTGGCCCGATGGCAGCCTGGGCTGCCCACAGCCGGGTTACATGTATACCCAGGCGTTGGTTGAGGGCTACCGGGTGACGCTAAAGGTTGCCGATAAGCGATTTTATTACCATACACAGGGGACACAACACTTTGTCCGCTGTGACCAGGAACCCTAAAGCGTTAATAGATGAATGACGCGATTGAAACGGAAGGGCTAACCAAGCGGTACACACCGGCAGCAGGCTGGACGGGGCAAAAAGAGGCAGCTATAACGGCCGTTTCTGATGTCACACTCACCATTCCGCGCGGCCAGCGCTTTGGCCTGTTGGGACCGAACGGCGCGGGCAAAACGACACTGACCAAGATGCTCTGTACGCTGGTGCTGCCCAACAGCGGTCAGGCCACGGTGGCCGGCTATCCGTTGCCGCAGAGCCGGGCTATTCGGGCAGCCATCGGGCTGGTGGTGTCAGATGCACGCAGCTTTTACTGGCGCCTGTCGGCCCGGCGCAACCTGGATTTTTTTGCCGCGATGCACGGGTTATACGGCCGTTCTGCCCGCCGGCGTATCAGCACAGTTCTCCAGGCCGTCGACCTCGACGATGTGGCTGACCGTCGCTTTAGCAGCTTTTCCAGCGGCATGAAGCAGCGGTTGGCCATTGCCCGCAGCTTGCTGCACCGGCCGCAAATTCTTTTTTTGGACGAACCGAGCCGCAGTCTGGATCCTACAGCCACGCAGCGACTTCATGATCTGCTGCGCCGTTTGCAGGCCGAGCAAGAGTTAACCCTTTTTTTTATTACCCATGACCTGGCCGAAGCAGAGGCAATGTGTGATCAGGTGGCATTGCTGCATCAGGGGTCCATTCGGGCACAAGGGGCACCGGACCACCTGCGGCAGCAGTTACGGCCGTTTCGCCATTATCAATTACGGGTATCGGGGGCAGAAACAGCCGTTTTTGCCCAGCCGCCTCCTTTATTACCTCCCCTTCATTACCAACAGGACCTTCCCTATGCCAGCCTCACCTTTCAGGCCGGCGAAGATGATGGAGCGGTAACGGCCGTGCTGGACTACCTGCGCCAAAACCAAATCATTATTCACCAGATCAACAGTACGCCACCCACCCTGGAAGAGGTATTTCATCACTTTACAACATAGTGCAGGGTATGTAGTGTGTGGTCAACCCTCTACGCACTACGTACTACGCACTACGACCTAACCCTATGATTCCTCGCCTGCGCGCCTTTCTCGTCCGTGACTTTTACACCGAAACCAGCTACAGGTTGGCTTTTGCCACCGGTATTGGTGGCGTGCTGCTGCGCGCTTTTATTTTCTACTTCCTGGCCCAATTCATCGGCGACAGTGCTGCACCGCTGCTGCATGACTATGGCGGTGATTACTTCGCCTTTGTCCTTATTGGTATTGCCTTGGGGGGCTACTTTGGCGTGGGCCTCACCGGTTTTGCCGGGGCGCTGCGCCAGGCCCAGACCACCGGCACGCTAGAGGCGCTGATGCTGACCCCAACGCCCGTGTCGCTGGTCATTGTCGGCTCGGCCGTTTGGAGTTATGTCTACACTACCTTTCGCGTTTTTGTCTATTTGCTGCTGGGGCTGCTGCTGGGTGTTGACCTGAGTGGGGCCAACTTATCGGCGGCTTTGCTGGTGCTGCTGCTTTCGATCATTGCTTTTGCCAGTATCGGTATTTTGGCCGCCAGCGTGATTATGGTAGTCAAGCGTGGCGATCCCGTCACAGCCCTGTTTGGTAATGCGGCCAATCTTATTGGCGGTGTTTTTTACCCGATTACTATCATGCCCGACTGGCTGCAAACCTTGGCCCATCTGCTGCCCATCACCTATTCGCTGCGAGCCATGCGCCTGGCTCTGCTCAGCCGGGCCACCTGGAGCGACATCGCTTTCGATCTGTGGGCACTGTTGTTATTTTGTCTGATCCTTTTTCCCCTCTCTTTGCTGGCCTTCCACTATGCCGTGGAGCGAGCCAGAGCGGATGGCAGTTTGGCTCATTATTAAACAATGGCTCTTTGGGAATTCGCGGGGTTTAGTTGTATTCCGTATTGCGTATTCCGTAATTCTCTCTGGTTACGCAATACGAAATACGCAATACGCTTTGTCAACCCCCTAAAATACTGAAGACCCTAAATAATTAATAAACCAACAATTAGCTATTGACGACTCTTACGGGCCAGGCGCCGGTTTTGCGGGTGAGGTAATCATGGCGCTGTTGGCCAAAATGGGGGTCAAGGTGGGATAATGGCCGTAATTCTTGCCCCTTGACCACTACATCCGGGTCAATGGCCCGCAGCTTGGTACTGACCCAAAAAGTGGGTGCAGTCTCATCCCAGACAAAAGTTGTTTCCAGATTAACCTGTGCCAGCCACGCTTGCAGGGCTTCATCCTCACCTTCGTGCAGCTTTTGCCATAACTGTTCATCGGTCAGCCAAAAATCGGCCGTTTTAATGAGGCCAATAGCCAGTGCCCGCTTGATGGCCTGGGCCGTCAATTCATACAGCCCAACCTCACGGAAATTGGCCCAGCTTTTGTCGTCAGCGGCCATAAAAGTTTGCCCCAGCCAGCGAGCCACATCCAGATCGTTGACACCAATGCGCCGTCCGGCGGCCGTTTCGACCACAACCAGATGGTTTAGCACCGAGGCGATCTGTTGACCATCAGCTAACCCTAACTCGCGGCTGTCGCGTAAAAAGTAGTCGAGCCGGTCGGCACAGAGGCGAGGTGATGGCTGTTCCAGCAGCGGAAAATTTTCTTCTTGAATCAATGCCTGCCAGTCATAGGCATAGCCGGCGAGAACGTGGGGAACGGCCGTTTTGGCCACATAAGCCGCTTTCTTTTTATCATGGTAACTCTGCCCGTCGTGATCATCCACCACATAATCAATCACGTGACTAAACGCAGTGTGGCTTACATCATGCAGCAGCGCCGCGATTTGGTGCGGCAGGTCGCCGCCCAACTGTCGCACCAGCAGCATGGTGCCCAGCGAATGATCGAGCCGGCTGGTGGGCGCGGTCAGCCCAATGAGGCCCGTAATGCCATGCTGCATTACCTGCCCCAGCCGCTGCAAGGCGTCTGTTTGCAGTAAATCAAGCAAAACCGGCTCGGCAATGTCGGCCGGCCCGTAGATTGGATCAGTGTAGTGCATTTTATCTCCTTCGAAAATAGACCATGGATGACGAAAGACCGAAGATGGAAGGACCTACTCCGTCATCCGTCCTCGGTCGTCCGTCATCTTCATACATGTCGCGATATTACCGTTTACCCACTTAATTTGTTATCATTGTTAACAATGATACGACAAGGGCTGTTTATAATCATCTTTAGCTGCTTCTTGCTGGTGGGCTGCCGGGACGAAGCGTCGTCGGCTGTTACACCGACGCCGTTTCCGACAGAAACGGCCGTTTCTGTGGCCGCTGCTGCCGCTGTTCAACCGATTACGCTGGATGAGTTGATGGCCGATCCAACTATATTTCAGAACCAGCAAATTGAGGTGACAGGTCGATTTCACCGGCTGCCTCGTCTTATTTGTGACAATCCTGCCTCGACCTACCGGTCACCGGCTTCCTTTACCCTACGCCAGGGTGAGGTGAGTTTGCATGGTGGCGGTTTAGGGGCTGGTCGCGATCTGATTCCTGACGGGTTGACGATGACCATAAACGGCCGCTTGCTCTCCTGGCGTGGACCGGTTGGCTGCGGCAAACGGGCTGTTGTTCAGGAAATCTGGTATATAGAAGCCAGCCGCGTTATTTCCCCTCGCCCCTTAACAAACGCTACTCTGACACCGGCGGCCGTTATTGCTGATGTCAGTGATCCGGAGCAAACCTTACCTGTGCCCACGCCCACGCCCACAGCTACCTCAACCTCTGCTGAAGACCCGGAATTACCACCTCTCGAAACACCATCTTCCCCCCCTGATTTACCAGAGACTACACCCATACCAACCGCTACTCCTACCCCCACACCTGATACTGATGACGGTGAAGAGGATAGGGAAGAAGGGGATGAAGAAGATGCGGATGAGGAGGATGAGGAGGAGGAGGACCCAGATCCCGATCCAGGCGAAGAGGGAGGCCCAACAGGGACACCGACGGCTACGCCGACAGCGGATAGTGCCATCATTGAACAGGGTAGTGTCTCGTCTGGTGATTTAGTTGGTGGACGGCTGGAGGCCGGTGAATCTCACCGCTGGCGTTTTGAAATTAGGGCGACCGATGTGCTAACCGTTAGTGCCATATCCGGTAGAGGTAATCTGGTGCTGAAGCTGCTGGATGAAGAGGGTATCTTGTTACTGGAACAGAATGAAGCGCCGGCCCAAATGGTTGAAACAATCGCCGATTTTGTGCTAGATCAACCGGGCGAATACAGTTTGCTGGTTGAAGCCGTCGATCAAACCACAGTTGATTATCACCTTCTTTTTCTGCTTAGCGATAGTTACACCTTTGTCATGCAGGGTTTGATCGTAGTCGGACAAGAAAGGAGCAACGTTAACCTGGCACCCGATAATGACCATGTCTGGCATTTTGCCGGCACAGCAGGCACCATTATAGCTGTGCTTATTTTGCCTGAGGATAATACCATGGATCCTTTTATAAGAATGTATGATTCTGAGGGCGAAAATATTATGGGACCTGATGGTGCGCCTATCTTTATTGATGAAAATGGTCCTGGCGAGCCAGAAGAACTGTTTTATAATTTACCTGAGACCGGCATGTATGCCATCCAGGTGGGGGACTATGATTTTCAGGGAGGTGTTTATACAATTGTCTTAACCACTGGTCCTGATCCCTAACCTATAACCAGATTAAATCAGAAATTTAGGTGGTCTAATCTAAGAATTAGAACAATCTTTTATGCACACACTGTACAACTATTCTCCCTTTCCTTTATAATGGGCGACGTAGTTAATCCTCGCTCTTTGTTGCCCATATTCTTGGGATCGCATCCTTGTCACCCATATATAAGCTGTATTGAATTGCCGGCGTAACAATCTGGTGGCCAATACATAGTTTACAGGAGAGTGATTTATGCGTGTGCAAGACCCCCTTTCTCAGCAGCATGGACGATGGTGGCTGTTCGTGTTCATTGGTGTTGTGGTCATAACGGCCGTAACCAGCCTCCTATTTGTCTTTCCCAACCAGGCCGCTTCCACTTTGGAGGCTCAGGCCCTCAATCAAAGTTCCCATCTCTTCCAGGCCAACCTGACCGGAGCAGAAGAAACCACCCCGGTTGATACCCAGGCTACCGGCCGGGTTGTGTTGGCCCTCGATGGGAACACCCTCTATTACCGGCTCACAGTCAGTAACATCGTTAGTGCCACCATGGGCCACATTCACGAAGCGCCAGCCGGCGTAGATGGCCCCATCAGCCACTGGCTGTTCGATGCGATGGCCGACCCACTTACCGGTGACTTTACCTTCAGCGGCTCCTGGAGCATGAGCAGTGATGATCTGGATGCCCTCATGGCCGGTGACCTGTACGTCAATGTCCACACGAGCGCCTACCCCGGTGGCGAAATTCGGGGCCAGATTGTTCCCTTTATGGCCCCCACTCACTTTAGCGCCCTCATGGACCCTGAACAGGAAGTGCCCCATACGGTTGTTTCTGACGCTTTGGGCGCAGCCCGCCTGACTCTGGTCACGACCGATACGCTGCACGTCGAAATGGCCGTCACCGACATTGTCAGCATTACCATGGCCCACATTCACACCGGCTGGCCCGGCGACTCTGGTCCACCGGTCCATTGGTTGTACGATGTTACGGGAAGTAACGCACCCGGCGGTCCTTTTGGCCCTGGCCAGCCCGTTAGCCACACCGTTGGCCTCAACGCCGAAGACATAGTCGATTTGTTGACCGGTTACTACTATATCAACATCCATACCGACTCTTATCCGGCAGGCGAAGTGCGCGGACAAATTGGTGGCAGCAACGTTTTTCAAGCAGCCTTGAACGGGGCCGAGGAAGTGCCTCCCGTTCACACACGCGCTTCCGGCAAGGCGCTTATGGCCTTAGATCGGAATGCTGAGACCCTCTATTATCGTTTGCTGGTCCAGAATATTGACGATATTACCATGGCCCACATCCACCTGGCCCCAAGCGGGGTAAATGGCCCGGTTGTTTACTGGTTATATGACCCCAGCGGCCAACAGGCGCCGGGGGGTGACTTCGATGCGGCCAATCCGGTTGCCGGCAGTATCTCCCTCACTTACGATGACCTGTTTGACCTGATGCGGGGTGATTGGTATGTCAACATCCACACCACCGGCTACCCGGCGGGGGAAATTCGTGGTCAAATTTGGCCCCATGAGCCGCCGGACCATCTCAATGCCCTGTTGACCGGGGCTGAGGAAGTGCCTCCGGTGGCAACGGATGCCGTGGGCGTAACTCGCTTCACGTTGGACACTACACAGGATATTCTCCATTACGATCTGCTGGTGCGTGATATTGTGTCGATTACGATGGCCCATATTCACACCGGTTGGCCGGGAGAAAATGGACCCCCTGTTCACTGGCTCTACCACAATACCGGCCAATCAGGGCCGGGGGGTGATTTTGACCCGGACAATCCGATTGGCGGTGGTCTGCCGCTGACTGCTGAAAATATGGTGGACCTGTTGACCGGTTACTATTACGTTAATGTTCATACTGAAACGCATTCGGCTGGTGAAATCCGGGGCCAGATTGGCGGTGTCCATCTGTTTGAGGCCCTCATGTCGGGCGAGCAGGAAGTGCCGCCGGTAGACACGGACGCTTCTGGGAATGCGGTCCTGGCCCTCACTCCGGATACCGGCACACTTTACTATCGCCTGATGGTCAGCGACATTATGACCATCACTCAGGCTCACATTCACCTGGCCCCCATGGGCCAGAATGGTGGGGTGGTCCATTGGCTGTATGACGTGACCGGTCAGATGGGACCGGGCGGCGATTTTGATCCCGACAACCCCGTAGCCGGCAGCCTGACACTGACCACCACTGAGGTTTTTGACCTGATAGCCGGCGATTATTACATCAATGTCCATACCACAGCCCATCCTGCCGGCGAAATTCGGGGTCAGATTTGGGCCCATGTGGCCGGACCCCATTACCGGGCGGCGTTATCTGGTGATGAAGAGGTACCGCCGGTTAGTACAGACGCCAGCGGTCTGGCTAACTTTACTCTCTACGCCGGCCTGGACAGCCTGCATTACTTTGTTCAGGTCAGTGACATCATGAGCATTACCATGGCCCATATTCATACCGGCTGGCCGGGCGAGAATGGTCCTCCGGTTCACTGGCTTTACCACAATACAGGCCAACTCGGGCCGGGCGGTGACTTTGATCCGGATAATCCGATCGGTGGCTGTCTGCTGCTGGATGCGGAAAATATGGTGGACCTGTTGACCGGTTACTATTACGTCAATGTCCATACCGACATGTATCCAGGCGGTGAAATTCGGGGACAGATTGAGGCTCATGAAATGATGCTGACCTATCTACCCATTATTTTCAGAGATTAAGCTGGAGGTTCTTCAGGTGCCGGACACTTTTCGGGTGTCCGGCACCGCCTTTCACTCCTTGATGAGTAATGGCAAATAGGTGGCGTGGCCGGTCAGATTGGCATACGGATTGCCAATGACGCCAATTTCCAGGTTGCTGGGGTCGGGGTTGTCTATGACCAGATCGTGGAGATAATCTCGAATGAGATCCGGATCGGGCCAGTCGCCGGGGGGACTGCCCTGGCTTTCGATGCCCTGCGCCGCCAGCCCAACCACCTGGGGTGTGGCATAGGATGTGCCCAGCCCATAGGCGTAATTGGTAGCGGAATCGGGATCCCAGCCGGTAACACAATATTCAGGGTGATTGCCGCTGAGGCATTGGGCCAGAATAGTGGCCGGTGTGCAACTACCCTGGCCGCGGGCCACGCCGCCGCCCCACATGGCGATTTCCCCTTGATTGGCATAACAACTTAGCCCGCTGTCGTCCCAGATAACGGCCGTTACCCCTACTGTCACGGTATGCTGCGCCGGCCAGGTCATGGGCAGCGGCGTACTGGTAAAGGCGGAATCATTTCCCGTCGAGGCGGCCTGGACGATGTTGTAGGCGTCAACGGCCGTTAACGCCTGATTCATGGCCGCCGTTGGTGTCAGACCGTGCGTGGTCGTAATCTCCAGGGCAAAGCTGTAGTTAAAGACGCTGCCCCTTATTGTTGGGCTGAGAGGGCG
>JAWOIM010000176.1:0-5910 GCA_046484685.1 Chloroflexota bacterium
TTCTAAAGCGATTATCCGGGCCGCTAAAGCGGTGGGTGAAATTCGGCGGGCGAGCGAGTTCGGCATTAGCATTGCCAACGCTCATCTCCCCGACGACATAACGGTCGATTTTGGCGCGGTCATGGAGCGGATGCGCCGCATTCGCACCGAAATCAGTCACCATGATTCGGTGGCGCGGCTGCAAAACCTGGGCATTGACGTTTTTCTGGGCGAGGCCCAATTCACGGGAGGCAACCAAATCAGCATTGGTGGCCAGACGCTGCCCTTTAGCAAAGCGGTCATTGCCACCGGCTCGCGGGCGGCCGTACTGCCCATTCCGGGACTGGCCGAAGCCGGTTATTTGATCAACGAGACCTTGTTTGAACTGACGGAACGGCCGTCTACCCTGGCCATCATCGGCGCAGGACCTATCGGGGCAGAAATGGCCCAGGCCTTCCAGCGGCTGGGCAGCCAGGTCCTCCTGTTCGACATCCTGCCCCAGATTTTGGGCCGGGAAGATGAGGAAGCGGCGGCCCTTGTGCAGCAGCAATTCGAGGCCGAGGGTATTCAAATCAAGCTGGAAGCCACCATCAAACAAGTGACGCGCACCGATTCAGGACAAAAGAAAATCAGTTTTGCGGCCAAAGCCGAAAGCAACGGTCAGGAACAATCCGTTATCGTCGATGAGATTTTGCTGGCGGCCGGCCGCACGCCCAACCTTGAAGGGCTGAATTTGGAAGCGGCCAACATTGACTACACGAAAAAAGGTCTGGTGGTCAACGACTATTTGCAAACGAGCAACGGCAGCATCTACGGCGCGGGCGATGTAGCCATCCCCTACCAGTTTACCCATACGGCCGACGCCACGGCTCGCATCGTGGTGCGCAATGCCCTCTTTTTCGGCCGGGCCAAAATGAGTGACCTGACCATCCCCTGGGTCACTTACACCGACCCCGAGGTAGCCCACGTCGGCCTTTACCCGCGCGACGCGGCCGAAAAAGGGATCGCCATCGACACCTTCACCACCCAAATCGGCGACGTCGACCGCGGCCGTACCGACGGCGAGGAGGGTTTTGTCAAAATTCACGTCAAAAAGGGGACGGACAAAATCGTAGGCGCGACCATCGTAGGCTCCCATGCGGGCGAATTGATCAGCGAAGTGACGACGGCCATGATGGCCGGGGCCGGGCTGAAAACGCTCAGCACCGTCATCCATCCCTACCCCACCCAGGCTGAAGCGATCAAGAAAACGGCCGATGCCTATAACCGCACCCGCCTGACCCCAACGGTGACGAAACTATTTGACACCATCTTGCGTTGGCGACGTTAAAAAAACATAACCCAAGTCGCTGTTCCGGCTTCAGCAATTCCAATTATGGTAGAGGAAGGGGTGAGGTTCAAAGAATAGATTTGACACGATCTCATAGTGACGGCGATAATGGACGAATGCAAACCTACACACATCTGATCATGACCGCCGCGGCTTATCGCGGACTAAAAGACACAAAAACGGCCGTTCCCAGCAAGGCTTTCCTCTGGGGCGCTGTCTTACCCGATCTGCCCCTGGTGCTGCTCACGATTGGCTACTTCATCTTCCGTCGCTATGATCCGCTGCTGTCCCAGGAATTTATCTTTGGACCGACCTACGACGCGCTTTATTTTACCAATTCCTGGTGGATAGTGGGCCACAATCTGCTGCATGCGCCGCCCATGGGTGGGCTGTATGCCCTGGTAGGGTATTTGGGGCAGCGACGGGGGTATGGCTGGGGACGACCGCTGCTCTGGTTTGCGGCCGGCTGTGGGCTGCATTCTTTTGTAGACATTTTGACCCATGTGAATGATGGACCGCTCCTCTTTTTCCCCTTCGAGTGGCAAACTCGTTTTGAATCCCCCGTGAGCTACTGGGACCCAACTTATGGTGGTCGTGTGTTCACCCTCTTTGAGCATGGACTGAATCTGGTTTTGCTGGGTTATCTGGGTCTGTCCTGGTGGACCAAGAACGAAAAACGTGAAACGGAAAACGTGAAACGTGAAACGTGAGGACTTTACTCGTCACGCTTTACGACAATAAATTATGGTCAAGCAATCATTATGGCTTAAGTTAGGGGGGATGCTGCTGGTTTATTTGCTGGTGGCGGTGCCGTTGTGGCTGGTTGTAACGGCCGTGCGCGGCTTTCATCTCCTTGCCCTGGGAGCGGCTCTCCTCTTCCTGGCCTGGCGCCGGCTGGACCCTAATCCCGTTACGGCCGAAGTGGGCAAACTGTACACCGTCTTCTTTTCCATGGGCTACGGCTTTTTCTTTGTGGCCACACTCCTGCTGTTCGACCCCGGTACAACCGATTTGCTCATTCTCATGGGCTGCTGGCTGCTGGTGGTGGTGATCGGTAATCGGTTATCCGTGAGCGGTCATCCGTGAATGGCATGATCTATCAGTAATCAGTGACCGGGAAACCCGGTCACTGATTACTGATTATACATTTAGCGCTGGAGGAGGGGCATGTAGAGAACCGTCTCCTGCTGGCGCAGCACCGTTACGGCCACGGGCAGAGTATATGATTCTGGCAGCGCCGGGCCGAACGTATTCAACATGGTTGCCGGGCTGCTGCTGATCTCTACCGTGCCGGTATAGAATCCCGGGGCCAACCCCGCCGGATCAACGCTAATATCCAGATAGGTATGGGTGATGTTCAGGTTGATCCAGGGGTGGTCGGTAACGGCCGTCCACTGCATCTCACTACCGCCCAGGTTGAAAACATTGATGCGCCGGCTTGCGCTGGTCGCTTCATTGGCGGCCACCTGGAGGGATACGACCTCCGGACCAAAGAGCGTCAAGCGAGGCTGTGTTTGGAAAGCAGGTTTATCCAGAGCATTACAAGGATCGGTGCCGGCCTCAAATTCTTCACCGTCATAGAAGCCGTCCCCGTCACTGTCGGCGTGCAGCGGATTACTGCCCTGTTCATACTCCTCTTCATTAGTCAGGCCATCCATGTCGGGATCGTCATCGGCCCCGCTGACGCCCCAGGCATTAGCCCAGGCGTCGGGCAGTCCGTCGCCATCGCCGTCGGTCATGTCGCCGTAGCGGGCCACGGCTCCGGCCGTCGGCCCAATAGACCCATTACCATCATAGGCGGCCACACCCAGCGTATAAAACTGGCCCGGTGTCAGCCCGCTCAGGATCGTGTTGGTCACATTACCCACGTCGATAGGGGCCGGCCCCTGGTCGGCTATCAGGCCCACATCGGGCATATGGCAGCCAAAGGGGGCATAAGCCACCAGGTAACCGGCGGGCGGCCCACCCATTGCCGGCGGACTCCAGATGATATCAAAGAAACCGCTGTCCCGGATGCGAATCGTTACGTTCTGGGGCGCACCCAGGCGGGGCGGCGGCACCCGCGGTAGTTCGACCTCTACATTATGGCAGGGGCCGACATTGCCACTGTTGTCGTAAGCACGGATACAAAGCTGGGTGGTAAAGCCATTTAGCAGGCCGCCCAGCCGCACCTGTTCGGTGCCGTCGAACCAGATTTGCTGGCCATCGAAGTAAACGTACCATTTGCCGCGTGGATTTAGGCGGCGCGTCATCATACGGGGTGGCTCATCAGGACGCGGGATGGTGTACTCAATTAGATAACCGGCCAGGTCGGGCACGTTAGGCCGTTCGAATTCAACGATCAGGGCGTCGTGGATGGGCGTCAGGCTGAGGATGTTGGGGGCGGGGGGCGGGATGGTGTCACTGATGACCACCGTGCCCGGTGCCCAGGAAACGACCGTCCCGTTACCGGCAAACTGATCATCAAGGCGGGCGGCCACGGCATACTCACCGGCGGCCAGGTGGCTGGTGTCCCAGGCGTAGCTGCCGTCCAGGGCTTTGATCCGGTTGACAACGAGTGTCCCGTTAAACTCCTCCAGGTCTAGCGGTTTGCTGATGACCGGCGTGTAGATCAACTCCATCTCTACGGCGGCGGCCAACGGCTGGCCGGCGCGTAAGGCGGTCCACTCCAGGTCGATTATGCTGCCGGCCGGTGTCGTACCGGGGGCGGCGGGCGTAATCCAGTCAAAGCTGGGCGGCGGCGGGTCGGTAAACCAGATGATACGATAGTTGTTGGACAGGTTTCCGGGCAGTCCCACGCCGATATTGTCCAGGGTCAGTGTCCAGTTGCCGGCGATTACTGTCTCCTCGTTGGGCAGCGGCCGTAACGCATACGTCACCTGGTTCTCCGCCCCGAATGTGCCGGTGATAGTGATGCCGTAGTCAGGGGCGTTGGCTTCCGTAATGACGGTGTTGTCCGGCGCGGTCAGCGTAAGCTGCAGGCTGCCATTCTGCCAGGCCGTGTTGAAGACGGCGCGCCCGGTGCCGGGAGCAACGGTAAAGGTACAGTGCAACGTGGGGCCCATAGCGTTACCCGTGCAGCCGTGGTCGGCCGGGGATTGTACCGGCCAGTCGTCGGCCGTGCTGGTGGCCATTGGCATTAGCTCCGGCTGCCAGTTGCCGGGCATGATGATGGGTATTGATGAGGCTGATGGGGGTGCTCCCGCTGCATATGTGGTTGGCAACGGCCGTTTCAAGCGGGCCATCACGGTGCTGTTTCCGCCGCCAAACTGGTCAATGAGAACATTATCGTCGGTACCGAAGATAAACTTGGCCCCATTTTCACCTACGTACAAACCAAGATCAACATTGAAAATTGTCAAAACGGCCGACATGCCCCAGGCATAGTCGGTGCAGGTGGCGTTGGCACAAAATTCACCAAAAGAAATCTTCAACGAAATGGTAATGTCAAATGGCGGCAGGAAAGGAATAACGTAATCTTCAGGAATGTATAACCCGGCCTGAATGTAACCGGTAAAGTGGAAATCATTGTTATCCGGCAGCCAGGGATATTTATTCTGGAAACCCTGGCCTATCCAGGCGTGCATATATAATTCACCCTCGATCAGGCCACCGCAGCAGTCGACAGTGGCTTGTACCAGGATGTCCAACGGCTCCCAGGCCACTTGTAACAGCAGTTCGGCATTCAGGGCCTGCACGATAGTGGCCCCGGCAGTCAGTTGGAAGAGACCGGCGGTGTCAATGAGAATCGTACCAAAGCCGTCGCTCAGTGTCGTCCCGTCCATCGTTTGAAAGCCCACTGTCAGCTCGATCTGCACATTTTCCGGACCCACCGTCACCTTGCCGCCGATCAGATTTACACCGACACCGGTGCTGCCCACAGGAATACCCGGCGTGGGAATCTCCAAAACCAGAATGGCCTCGGCAAACTGGGTATTGCACAGCTTAAAGCCGACTAGTATCGAAGGCGGTACGCCCGTCTCACCGACGGTAGGCAGGCCAATAACAGCCTGGCCACGGATGACGGTAGAATCTTCAGTATCCTGTTCAAAACATTTATCAATGTCAATGGAGACAGTAGCGTCCCAGGTGTCAAAGCTAAAGGACTGGGAAACCTGCTGCGCCGACAGCCTGTTCAGCGGATGGTCTTCACTAAAGATGAACAGCCCCTCCGGTCCGCCAACCATCAACGTACCGGCATTGCCTTCCAGGTGGACGTCGGGCATTTCCCACATGGGCACATTTTTGTCACCGTCGCCGTTGTTCCACTGGTAGGTGGGCAGACGCACATCCAGGCAACTGGTAGACTGGCCCGACCAGAAACAGCTTTTGGCCCCGGCCGCGCCGGCCGGCAGGCGCGGCGCGCCCGGCGGCAGTACAGCCGCCTGCACCAGCTTGGTAGCCCCGCCCATGCTGGGGTCGTGGGTCACGCTGGCCTGGGCCTGACGTAACTGCCAGGCACGGGGTCTCGTCGGCAATTTGACATAGTCCAGGTTTTGCAGCAGTCCGGGGCCGGCCGCCCCCTGTAGGCGCAGTTCCAGACTGGCCACATCTAGAAAACCACCGGCCGTATGCAAAGGTGGCGATTGCACCGGTTCCGG
>JAWOIM010000177.1:0-6411 GCA_046484685.1 Chloroflexota bacterium
CGATTTCGGATTTGGGGATGGGCAATCAGGGGCATCGCTTCGGCCAGCAAAGGGGACCGTTCGGCCACAAGGAGATCTTTCTCGACAGTTCTTTGGCGCGTCATGGCCCCAATGTGCAGCCCGCCGTCAGTGGGCTGCTCGATAGTATCCAGCGTAAGCAGACGATTCAGATCAACCAGCACCGCCGGTTGGGTGAGGCGAAAATTCATGGCCGGGATCAGGCTTTGGCCGCCGGCCAACAGTTTGGCATCATAGCCGTATTGAGCTATCAGATCGAGGGCTTCTTCTAGTGAGTCGGGAGCGAAGTAATCAAATGGTGCCGGCTTCATAAAGATCCTTTGGGGGCAACTGCTGAGTTGTGGTTAAAGAATAGACAGCAAAGACGCAAAAGGCGCAAAGTTTGTTTGACGTTTCTTTGCGCCTTTTGTAGTTTTGCTGTGAATAGAGTGTGGTAAAGCCCATATGAAATTATTGTTCAATGACTAAACTTTGTCAAGAATGGTCTTCTCTATGAGTATCGTGGGGCACAGACCTGACAGGTTTGATAAACCTGTCAGGTCTCCCACAAAACGCTGCCATACTCCCTTTGTATATTAGCTAGAGCGCATCCCAGACGTCTCGGTCCGACCCCTTCCCCGAAACAGAAAAGTGAGGGCAAACCCGGCCACAAAGCCGCCGATGTGGGCCATGTAAGCCACGCCACCCGTGTCCCCTGTGGTGGCGGCAATGGAACCAATGCCGCTAAAGAGCTGTAACACAAACCAAAGACCAATGACGATCAGCGCTGGAACTTGAACCATGCGCTGGCGTTGTAATACTTTGATCTTGGCTTGGGGAAACAGCAAAAGGTAAGCGCCGAGGACACCGGCAACTGCCCCCGATGCGCCTAAATTGGGTATGGTTGATTCCATGTTAAACGCTAATTGAGCAAACGTGGCCACCAGGCCACAGATCAAGTAAAAAATGAGGAACTTGGCATGTCCAAAACGGTCTTCCACATTGTCGCCGAATATCCATAAGTAGAGCATGTTACCGCCCAGATGAACCCACCCGGCGTGCATGAACATGGCCGTAAAGAGGGTTACAGCATCAGCAGCGGGGTTGGCCATGAAGCGGGCCGGAACAAAAGCCCATTTCTCGATGAAAGCGTTACCCCCACCTAGCTCTACGAAGAAAAACAGAACGTTCAGAGCGATCAGAGCATAGGTAACTACCGGAAAAATTTTTACATCGCTGTTGTCATCACCAATTGGAAACATAAGATTTATCTCCATTTTACAACCGTCTAAATAGAGGCCAATGAATAAGATTGGTTCAATCTATATTTACATGTCGCTCTCTCGACGGGTTGTCCTTTTCTTGACAACAACCGGTTCACTGGTTGTTGTTTGAGTAACGCCGACTGTTGCTCCATGCGGGCGATAGAAAATCACCCACACAATTCGTTCCAAAGCCCAGAACAACAACGCATAGACCAGCATGGCGATAATAGATGAGAGTTCCAGCACCATCCCCCCAGAGGCGGGTGTTCCTACTAACCCCGCAAAGGGGAAGAGGAAGATATCGCTAACACTGTACACTAAAACGGCAAACGGGTTCTCAGGATTGGCTCCAATTAGCTTCAACATGATGCGCATGGCAATCAGCCCCTCAAGCAGGCCGAGCGCCAGCCAAATCAACTGGGTGGCCTTAAACGTGAAGATACGTTGTTCCCGGTCAACTTCTCGTTGCGATGTTCTAACTTCTGTCTGTTCTTGTATTTCTGTTTGTTCTTGTATGTGTGACATTTTGCACCTCTTTGCACTTCACTAAATAACCTTGCCAATAGTAACAAATAGTGTAGTTATTGTTAGCTGCATCATTATCAATAATGCCATAATTATACTGGCAGCGATATAGGGGTCTTCCCTACCCTTTGGCAAAAATACCTCCCATACTATGGGAATACGGAGCGACAGGATTATTCGTACTCACGGCAGAACCCTAACCTACATCTCATATCATTGCCGCTGAGGGCATATCAACGGTAAGCGTTCAGTCCCTACTTCGGCTGCGCTCAGCACAAGTCTGAACGGTTACTATCAAAGATTATCACTTAGTTTGATCTCTGCTTTGATCAGGTTGTCGTCCCGCTGGAAGTTGAAGCCTAGATTTTTGCAAATGCGGCGCATGCCCATATTTTCATCCAGCATATAAGCGTAGATGGTAGTTAACCCTTCGTCGCGGCCGATGTCTAGCAGGCGGGTCAGCAGAGCCGTGCCTAACCCTTGCCCCTGGTGATCATCGCTGACCAACAGGGCAAACTCCCCCTCCGGCAGACCTACTTCCTTATTTAAGCGGCCGATGGCGATAATTTCCGGCAGGCCCGTATCGGGATGCGGCCGTTCCACTACCAGGGCCATGGTGCGGTCATAGTCGATGAAGCAGATACGGGTCAGCCGCTCATGTTCTACACGCTGGCTCAGGTTAAAGGCGCGGAAGTAGCGCAGGTAGACGCTTTCTTCAGAAAGGCTCTCGTGAAAGGCGACCATTTGTGGTTCATCTTCGGGGCGAATGGGGCGAATCGTGTACTCGTTGCCGTCGTCACCCGTAAAATTGTCGATGTATTGGCTGGGATACGGCCGTATGGCCAGCCGGGGTAAATCGGATTCCGTCACTTCCGGCTCATACAACACGACCCGCGCATCCAGGGCAATCAGCTCTGTGGCTGAGGCAAAGAGGGGGTTGATGTCAATCTCCTTGATCCATTGCTGCTCTACCACCAGTTGGCCAAAGCGGACCATCAGCTCTTCCAGCCCGGCCAGGTCCACCGGATCCCGACCGCGCACCCCTTTGAGGGCGGTATGGATTTTGGTCCGTTCCATCATGCGCCGGGCCAGGGTGGTGGTCAGCGGCGGCAGCCCCAGCGCCCGGTCCTTAAAGACCTCGACCAGCGTCCCGCCCGTGCCAAAGAGCAGCACCGGCCCAAACTGCGGGTCGGGGCTGGAACCAATAATTAGCTCATACCCTTCTTTCAGGTTGAGCATCGGCTGCACCGTCACGCCCAGAAAGTCGTCGGGGCTAAATTTGCTGCTGACGGCCTGTTCCATGTCGGTAAAGGCCTGGCGCACCTCGTCGGCGTAGAGCAGGTCGAGGCGCACGCCGCCCACGTCGGTCTTGTGGGTAATCGTTTCCGAATTGAGTTTAAGGACAACCGGGAAGCCGATTTCCTCGGCCACGGTTACGGCTTCAGCGGCACTGGTGGCCAGACGGGTTTCCACGGTGGGAATACCATAGGCGGCCAGCACCTGTTTGGATTCATATTCGGTGAGGATGGTACGGCCGCTTTGGCGTACTTTGTCAATGAGGGCGGCGATTTCTTCATGTTGGCTGATAATTTCGGCCGTTTCCAGCGGCATGTTGGGCGTTTCGTAGAGGCTTTCCAGCCGCCGGTTGTAGCGCCACATATAGTTGAAAACACGAGCGGCCGTATCGGGGAAAGGGAAGGTAGGAATGTTGGCCTGATTGAGAATCATCTCCCCGGCAGCCACATCGGCCCCGCCCATCCAACTGGCCAGGATCGGTTTATGCGGCCGTTCGCCCGGCGGTTTGCCGTACAGCTTCTTCAAATCCTGCGCCGTTTGGGTTGGCTCGGTCATGGCCTGCGGCGTCAGAATGACCAACAGGCCATCATTGTTGGCGTCATACGCCACCCGCTCCAACACCTTGACGTAGCGTTCGGCGTCGGCATCACCCAAAATGTCGATGGGATTGCTGCGGCTCCAGTGAGTGGGCAAAAAAGCGTCCAGGTCGGCCATCATTTCGTCCGAAATTTCTGCCAGTTCGCCCCCGCTGGTAATCAACGCGTCCGTTACCAGGACGCCCGGCCCGCCGGCATTGGTCACAATCATCAGGCGCGGTCCCTGCGGGCGCGGCTGCTTGGACAGCACTTCGGCCATGTTAAACAGATCATCAATCGTATCCACGCGCAGCACACCCACGCGGCGGAAGGCGGCTGCCAGCACCTCATCACTGCCGGTCAGCGAACCGGTGTGGGAAGCAGCGGCGGCGGCGGCCGCTTCGGTGCGGCCCGGCTTGATAACAATAATCGGCTTGGTCAGGGCCACTTCACGGGCGGCGGAGAGGAAGGCGCGGGCATCCCCTATCGACTCCATATAAATAACGATGCTCTTGGTGCGCGGGTCGTCGCCCAAATAGTAGATAAGGTCGCCCCAGCCCACATCGAGCATAGAGCCGATGGAGACAAAAGCGCTAAAGCCGACGTTTTCGCGGAAGCTCCAGTCGAGGATGGAGGTGCAGAGGGCACCGCTCTGACTGATGAAGCCAACGCTGCCGGGTCGGGCCATGGCGCTGGCAAAGGTGGCGTTGAGGCCGCCGATGGGGTTCATCACGCCCAGGCAGTTGGGGCCGATGATGCGCATATTGCCCCGCCGCGCCTCGGCCAGAATTTCCTGCTCTAAAGCTACGCCTTCCGGTCCAATTTCTTTGAAACCGGCCGAAATGATGATGGCCCCTTTGACGCCGGCGGCCACACATTCGCGCACAATGTCGGGCACTGTTTTGGCCGGCGTAACGATGACGGCCAGGTCCACTTGTTCGGGAATGGCTGCAACCGAAGGGTAGGCTTTGATGCCCAGGATGCTGGGTCGCTTGGGATTGACGGGGAAAATGGTGCCGCCAAAGGCGTTGGTCATCAAATTCCAGATGATGGTACGGCCGACGCTGCCTTCCCGCTCGGTGGCCCCGATGACGGCCACACTTTTGGGATTAAAAATTACGTCGAGGGGACTCTGGTCATAGCCCAATACGTCATGGGCGGTACTGCTGCGGATGTCTGCCATTATGTAGTAGCTCCTTTATTAAATTTGAGTGAAGCGTGAAACGTGACGAGTGAAACGTGATGCCTGTTAAGCAAATCATCACGTTTCACGTTTCACGTTTTACAGTGCGTTAAGCACCCGCGCTCGCTGGCGGGCGGTGATACGTTCGTGGTTTTCCAAGATGGACAGAAGGTGGCTGAGGCTGATGACGGCGTGAAGCTGGTAGCCGTGTTCGGCCAGCATTTGGGGGCCGCCTTGCTCCCGGTCAATGAGGACAACGGCCTCCCGGACTTGCAGCCCGGCCGGTTTGAGAGAGGCGATGGCGTCTAGAATGGAGTCGCCGGAGGTGATGAGGTCGTCGATGACCACGGCCGTTTGGCCTACAGTCCACACCCCTTCAATCGACTTGCCCGTTCCGTAGCTTTTGGCCGTTTTGCGCGGGTAGATGAGGGGGAGTTCCATGTCGAGGGAAACGGCCGTGCCGATGGGCAGGCCGGCCAGGGGGGCCGCCGCCAGCAGGTCAAAGTCTAGCTTTTCCAGGACGGTTCGGTAAGCTGCTGCGGCCTGTTTGAGGACACGGGGATGAGAAGCCAGCAGGCGCAAATCCAGGTAAATGGGGGATTTTTTGCCGCTGTGAAGGGTAAATTTACCCAGCTTCACAGCCTCAATATTAAAGAGGGCCAGGGCCAAGGTTTCGAGAGAAGTGTCTTGTTCGTCCATGTTATATATCATGACACAAAACAGGTGGTTCATCAAGAACAAAAAGAACATAAAACGTGAGAACGAGAAGTAGGTGAGTAGTTACTATTGTAGATAGGTCGCAGGTGAATTGCAGTTGAATTGCAGGTATTTTGAAGAATACTGCAGGTCAATTTGTTTATAATAGCATCAACCTGTTTAGCGCTTCCGCACCGGTCAAGGTTTGTATAAGACTTTGGCCGATTGTATGGTAAGTTAAGGCATGTCACCTTTCACACCAAAACAAGATTGAGGCCGGGACCAATGGGCTTTGGCGGTGCGGCTGTCGGGGCCGGCTTGATCGATGGCTTTGCCCAACTGGCTTCTGATTGGGACTTATGCATGTCACGCATGCAAAAAGTATCACGTGTATATTCATGGCTCTTGCATGGAAACCGGCAGAAATCAATAGTAAATCCGCTAAAGATCGATTTGATTCTCGATTGCGCTGGATGCCACTTGTTGTTATCGGTGGGCTTGTAGCTAGTTGGTTCGCCACTACCATGCTTCCTTCCGAACATGAAATCTTACTTACAAACTGTGTAGTTTCATGGTTAATTGTGACCGTTAGCTATCTGGTGATAAGGAGTCAACAACAAAATATACCAACCATTTTGCTGCTGACATAGTGAAAAGGGCAGGTGAGCATAATGCAGTCGGCGACCGGCTGTGGCAAGTGACAGACGGCGTGACCACTACCTTTACCCAGGGCCAGGTGCTGGCCCAACACCAGGACGGCACCACCACTCGTGTACTGCCGGGCCTGGGGCTGGAAACAAACGGCGCCTGGACCTACCTCCATGCCGATGCCCTGGGCAGTGTGCGTCACCTGACCGGGCCGGGCGGGCACCTG
>JAWOIM010000178.1:0-8082 GCA_046484685.1 Chloroflexota bacterium
CGGGGAAGTTGCGCGGCACGGTGCGCAGGCTAATGCGGCCGGTGGCCGGAGCCTGGCCCATGCCAATGCAGCCATTGCAGCCGGCCTGGTGCAGCCGCGCCCCAGAGCGGATCAGGGGGGCCAGCAGTCCCATCTCGGCCAGGTTCTCTAAAATTTGGCGGGAGGTAGGATTGACGTCGAAAGAGACGCGATCGTGGGCCTGACGGCCGTTCATGATCAGGCTGGCAATAGCAAAGTCACGCAAGCCGGGATTGGCCGAGGAGCCAATGTAGGCTTGGTAAATCTCAGTTCCGGCCACCTCGCGCACGGGCACCACGTTGCCGGGGCTGCTGGGCTGGGCGATAAGCGGTTCCAGTTTAGAGAGGTCAATCTCTTCGTATTCATCATAGTCGGCCCCCTCGTCGGCAATCAGTTCTACCCAGTCCGACTCACGTTCCTGCTGCTTAAGGAAGCGACGCACCGCCTCATCAGAGGGGAAGACGGTGGTGGTGGCCCCCAGTTCTGTCCCCATGTTGGCAATGACGTGGCGATCCATCGCCGTCAGATTCTCCAGGCCAGGACCGTAATATTCGATAATTTTACCGCTGCCACCGTCGACATCGTGGCGGCGCAGCATCTCTAATACCACATCTTTGGCGCTGACCCAGTCGGGCAGTTGGCCGGTCAGTTTGACGCCCCAAATTTTGGGCATCGTCAGGTAGAGCAGTTCACCGGCCATAGCCAGGGCCACTTCCAGCCCGCCCGCCCCCAGGGCCAGCATCCCCAGCGAGCCGGCGGCCGGGGTGTGACTGTCGGAGCCGACCAACGTTTTGCCGGGAATGCCGAAGCGCTCCATATGAACGGGATGGCTGACGCCGTTGCCCGGCCGGCTGTACCAGACGCCATATTTGCGGCAGGCACTGCGCAGGAAAAGATGATCATCGGGGTTTTTGAAGTCGGATTGGATCAGGTTGTGGTCGATGTATTGGGCAGAAAGTTCAGTCTTGACGCGGGGAATACCCAGAGCCTCAAAGGCGAGCATCACCATCGTACCGGTGGCGTCCTGGGTCAAGGTCTGATCAATGCGGATGCCGATTTCGCTGCCGGGAACCATCTTGCCTTCAAGCAAATGGCTGGCAATTAGCTTTTGGGAAACGTTTTGGGCCATATTCAACTCCTTTAGATAAGAATAGGTGGTATTTTGTTACCATCTTTCTTTATAATAATCATACTATAGTGGGAATGGTTGTTTTTAGCCATAGGTATAGGAATAGGTCAGGGTCTAAATTTAGTTATAAAATAGCTTGTCGTAGATAGGTTTAGTCTCTGTCTCGCACAACACTTTACATACTACGTGAAAGTAAACCAACAAATGAATGGAGAATTAAAATGACACAAACAAATCAAAATTCTGCCGTGGCCACGTTGGCCGGGGGCTGTTTTTGGTGCCTGGAAGCGGTCTATGATGATATGCAGGGTATCGAGTCGGTGGTGTCGGGCTATATGGGTGGCCAGGTAGACAACCCCTCTTATAAGCAGGTCTGCACGGGCACAACCGGCCATGCTGAGGTGGTGCAGGTAACGTATGATCCGACCCAGCTTTCCTTCCGCGAACTGCTGGAAGTCTTTTTTACCATCCATGACCCTACCACACTCAACCGGCAGGGGGCCGATGTGGGGACGCAGTATCGTTCAGCTATTTTTTATCACAATACGGCCCAAAAAGAAACGGCCGAGTCTCTCATCGCCGAATTAGATGAGGCCAGCGTCTGGGACAATCCTATTGTTACCGAGGTCTCGCCGCTAGATACCTTTTACGCGGCCGAAGATTACCACCAGGATTATTATGAAAACAATGCCTACCAGCCTTACTGCCAGTTTGTCGTACGTCCCAAACTGGAAAAGTTTCGGCAGAAGTTTGCCGAACGGCGCAAAAGCCGGTGAGCAGTAATCGGTAATCGGTGAGCGGTGAGCGGTGAGCGGTAATCGGTAATCGGTGAGCGGTAACGGATTTCCGAAAAATATGGCCGGATTTATACCCGTGGTCTATGACAGGGTATATAGAAAACAGGGCTGTTTCTCCTTATAGTGGTTGGGTAAGTGTAACCATTTATCTAAGGAGCAGAATGATGGCCCAACTATTAGCTTTATACGGAACAGATTCTAATTTAACGCTGGCGCTTGATTATCTGAAGCAGGCACATGGTGATGCAGTTGAAGTGGAGGTTGTTGACCAACTGCCCCGCGAAACGGGCAGTGTCCACCCAATCGGCGTGATGCCGCCCCAGGAAACGGTGGATGCGGTAGGGGCTGTGGCGCTGCCCCCCAGTGCCCAGGCGTTATTAGATATGAATGATGAAACGGCCGATTATTTTCGCCGTTCCATCAGCCAGGGCCAAACCCTGGTTATTGTGGAAACGGACGATGATTATATTGAGCCGGTAGAAAGAACATTGACCGAACATGGCGGGAAGGTAACCCGCCGCTAAGTCACAGCAGGTGGCAAGTAGTAGATGGGGGTGAAGCCACTTGCCATCTTTTATAAAGACCGGGGCATCGGTTTAACAGCCACTCTGCCATTCCCTGTCTCCTGGTAAGCGGCCAGAGCGCGGTGCAAATCAGCTAAAATTTCTTGTTGCAGCCAATCAGGCTGCAACACCTTCGCCTCGCCTCCCCAACTGCGAATCCAAGGCATCATCTCCAGCGGCTCGGCAATTTGCACGCGCAAAATGCAGGCCCCATCCGGGCATTGTTCTACCTGCTGTGTGGCGTGCCATTGTCGCTCCAATACGCGGGCCGTGACCTCCGGCGTAAAGCGAACCACGACCTCTTGCAGCGTCTCTCCGGCCATAATGCGCCAGCCGGTAGCCAGGTGTGCTTCTAAATCAAACGAGTCAGGAATTTGATAAGATTGGTCCAAAACAGTTGCTGTTTCCAACCGATCTAGTTTGAATGTGCGCAAATCATCCGCCCATTCATCATGACCAATCACATAAATGCCGGACGGCGTTGGCTCCAGCGCATAGGGGGCAATGGTGCGCGGCCGGATTTCGCCGCTGCGCGGAGAGCGGTATTGTATACGAACCTTGCGCCCCGTCCCCCAGCCTTCGGTCAGCGCCTCTAGCACAGCAATAGGGCGATAGTCGCTGCTCTGCGCCTGAACACGTTCGATAGCCCTGTCTAGCTGGCTGACCAGGTTAGCAGGCAGCACGCCGCCCAGTTTGCGTAATGCAGCAATAACGTGTGGATTGCGCTCGTCTATCGTCCGTGACAGCAGCAGTCCGGCCAGAACCAGGGACATCGCTTCATGAAAAGTAAGGCGCACATTGGCCAGATAACGGGTGCGGTTAATACCAAAACGGCCGTCTTCTTGCCATAATGGAACCCCCTGTCCCTCCAAAAAACTGAGGTCACGGTAAATGGTGCGGCGCGTAACCGCCAACCGTTCGGCTATGGTTTGTACAGGCAGTCCGTTGGGGGTCATCAACAGCATCGTTTCAATATCACGCAGGCGTGACGTTCGGCTGGCTAAACGGGTCATGGGGCCTCCTTAATAGTGCGTATTGCATAACGTGGCATAGCCACAACCAAAAACGCTCACCACAGAGGGCCAGAGAACACAGAGTTTTTTCTCTTTTGCTCTGTGCCCTCCGTGTTCTCTGTGGTGCAAAAATTAACGCACAGGGCGCAAATTTTGCGGAGTAACGCTGTAATGCGTAGGGGCATGTTTGTCAATACTATGCTCTTGTACTGCTGCGGTTTAGACCACATGTTCTACACCTGCCACATTGTACCATAAAATTTTGTTTGTGGTAAGGTTAATTTGTGATGAATGAACGGCTGGACTTACGGGAATATGAATCGTATCGGCTGCCGGCGGCGGCCTTACCCACAATCTTGGGCCGGCGGCTTTGGGCCGAATATGGGGAAGTGGTGGATGTCGCTTTTCCCTCACCCAAAACGGCCGATTGTTGGCAGCTAACACCACAGGGCTATGCAGGTTACATTCCTCTGTCCCCTACCCTCCACATGCAGTTATTGCCTAAAGTATCGCTAGACAATTTGATTTACCTGTTGGCTTACGTCTACGATTTGGACGAATGGCGCTTGCTGGACGGCTTGCAGCCGGCTGCCTCGCTGCCCGGTTTTTATGAGCAGTTGGCCGACTTGCTGGCCCGGCGGGTGCGGCGGCGGGTCAGGCTGGGGCTGCATCGAGACTATCTGCTGGTGGAACGGCCGTTACCCTATTTACGGGGTCAACTGCGACCCAAACCGGGCCGGCAATCCCCCACTACCACTGCCCTGACCTGCCGCTATCAGGAGCAAACGGCCGTTATCAGCGACAATCAGCTTCTGGCCTATACCTTAGGCCACCTGGCCCGGGGATCATTGCTGACGCAGGCGGCGATACAACAGCGCGTGGTGCGGGCCTATCGTCTGCTGCGCTCCTTGGTCGGCGAGGGTGAACGGCCGTTTACCTCTGATGATTGCCTACACATCAACTACACGCGCCTTAACCAGGATTACCGGCCTCTCCACGCTCTCTGCCGCTTCTTTTTAAGCCACACCATGCCCGTTCTGCCCCGATCCGGCTTAGCGCAAACAATTCCCTTCCTGGTCGATATGGCTCGCCTGTATGAACAGTTTGTGGCCGCCTGGCTGCAAGCCAATCTGCCCGACGGCTGGCAGCTTCAGGTCCAGGAGCAGGTGATTGTGGGGCCGGATGAGGCGCTCCGCTTCAACATCGACCTGGTGTTGTACGATGCCCAGGGCCAGCCCCAACTGGTGCTGGACAGCAAATACAAAACGCCCGGCACCCCCAGCAATCCTGACTTTAACCAGGTACTCGTTTATGCTCAGGCCAAAGGCTGCCGCCAGGCGGTACTGGTTTATCCCCAACCGCTGCCCCGGCCCTTGGACGTCACCCTGGCCGGCGTGCGCGTTCGCTCACTTACCTTTGCTCTGGATGGAGATGTGGGGGAAAACGGCCGTAACTTCTTGAACAAATTAGACCTGACAGGTTTCTAAAACCTGTCAGGTCTTTCCAAACACTTTGGCACAGCCCATGCTTGTTGATATAATGGAATGGCTGTGAACAATATGAACCTTACGAATGAAGATGGCTTGATTTTGCCGGAAGATGAGGTGTGGATGCGGCTGGCACTGCGCGAGGCGGAAACGGCCGTGGCTCTCGGTGAAGTGCCGGTAGGTGCAGTGGCCGTATACGAGGGCGCAGTTATCGGACGCGGCTTTAACCGTAAAGAATCCGATCAGGACCCAACGGCCCATGCCGAAATGGTGGCTTTAAAAAAAGCGGCCGTTCACCTGCAAAACTGGCGGCTCCTGGGCGTCACTCTCTACTGTACCCTGGAACCGTGCCCCATGTGTGCCGGGGCCATGATTCAGGCCCGGCTGCCCCGACTGGTTTACGGGGCCAAAGATACCCGCTTTGGGGCCGACGGCTCCATCGTTGATGTACTGCGGGCCGAGGGCTTTAACCACCGGGTAGCCATCAGCGGCGGCCTGCTCGAAGAGGAAGCCGCCGCTTTACTACAGCAGTTCTTTCAAATCTTACGCAGCAAAAATTCGTAATTCATAAGTCGTCATTTTTTCGGAGAGGTGCCAGAGTGGACGATTGGGGTGCTCTCGAAAAGCACTGTGGCCTTGCGGTCACCGTGGGTTCGAATCCCACCCTCTCCGCCTGAAATATAAAGCGACCGGCCATTATTGGACCGGTCGTTTTTTTATTGATGACACTCATTACCTGCCGTTAGAATTGAGAATATGTACGTTCTGGTAAAATCCATGAACCCTTCTTCAAAAACAGCTTCCAGACACAAATCTTCGGTAGCCATAACTGTGGCTAAAATCTCTTGTTGGAATAGTTCCCCTGTGGTTCCACTAACAACAACATACTCAACTGCCCACTCCCTCAATATCGGTATAGCTTGGGGATTGGGCCAGGCCCCTAATTCCGCGGCAACGACCCGCAACTGTGTTGGTTCTTGCGACATATACCCATTGACCATCGGTTGGCCATGAAAAGAATGGCTATACATGGCAATTTTGTCAACGTGTGGTCGAGGATATTCAATTATAGCTGTTTCTGCTGGTAGAGCAGCCAGCCACTGGTTTACAGTAGGACGGGCGTTGACAGCAACGGCCGTAAAATGAGCATAGGGGGTTATAATCCCTTCAAACAGGATGAGCAACGTTAGCAGCCAGATGACAGGCTGCGGCACATTTTTCTTCAGCAGATATTGTGTACCCAAACCGGCCAAAACTGCTATGCCCAACATAAAGGGTATCAGAAACCGGGCCCAGACACGGATGGCATCATAAAAAGGAAGAAAACGATAAAGCAGCAGACCGGGGAGCGGAATCGCTGCGTGAGCCTCCGGCAGAAGCATACCCGGCGCTATCCGAGCAAACATCTGCGCTGTACCAGGTGTTACATTACTGATTTGAACCTGACTGCCCTGCCAATAAAGAGTTGTGCCCATGGCTAACAACAGCGAAATAAAAGCCAGGACCAGAAATGGTTTCGTCTTTGTTCGTTTTGCTTTGAAAAGGCCAACAACAGCTAACAGTAACGTCACATAACCCACAGAGGCTGCATCTTGCTCCCCGCGAAATGCTCCTGTCTGCAATTGTTGCCGCCACAGCGGGTGCAGGGGATTTGGCATCAGCAAACGATCGGCGCTCAAAGAAAAACTGTCTGTGTCTGATAGAGGAAAGGCAGCTTTCTCCTCAAACATAGCCTCTCGTGCCTGCCACGTTATGTAAATAAAAGGGCTTAATAGTAAGGCGCAGATTAAGCCCACACCAATCATAAACGCCAGCCACCGCTCCTTAAAATGCGCTTTCTGCGAGAGAGATAAGAAGAAACCGATTGCCGGTAACGTGGCAATAAACAAAAAATACCAGGAGGCCAAGATGGTGAAGGCCAGAGAAAGGCCGGCCAAAATCATATTGCGTCGCCAATGATTTGCGGGGCCAACAATTGTGTGGAATGAAAACAGGATGATATAAGGCAGACCCTGCATCGCCAGCAATGTATGCAAGTGTCCACCCAGGCGCACAGTTATGATGGGGGCTACAATATAAACGCATCCGGCCAGGAAACTGCTTAGCTGCTGTTTGGTCAGTGTGTAAACCAGCAGGTAAACGCCAAAGCCGGCCGTTACAAATGATCCCAACTGGACGAGATTATAGGTAAGGACAGGCCCTAAAAGCCGGGTGACGGGGGCCAAAGCGAGAAGATACCAGCCTGGTTGGGCAGCGCTGGCCGTGTACCAACCCTGTGGGTAAAAAATATGGCTGGTATAAAAGGGATAAGTTTGTCTCTCGAAAATTGCTGCTTGCATCCACTCAAGCTGCCACAAGACTTCAAACGCATCTTCAAAAGAACGGCCGATTATATGTGAATTGAGGTTGAGCAGTAGGGGCCAGTTTAGTAAGCACACAACCAGCCCATAACCAAACAGGATGATAACATGCCGGCCTACTTTTTCCGTTTGCAATTGCCAGTGGGGAAAATTGAACTTAAGTGATTTAAACCCTGGTAGATTCATCTTAGGCTTTGGTCAAAATATTGTCGTCAGACCATCCGGCTGAAAAAAAGGTGGGAAAAATAGGACGCTGTAAAACCGCCTGAGCACACCATATTAGAATAGGAATCCAGACTAACAGAGACGAAAGCTGGATGATACTATTGGCCCACACTGTTGGTAGTATTTGGTACAATTCTGACGATAAATGGATACCCCAATAAGAAACAAGCATATGAAGAAATGCACCCAAGATATACCAACCCAATGCATTGTGAGCGCCCCAAATAAGTGCGATAGGAATTACCCAACTTAGCCCTTGTAAACCCAAATTAGGCATGACAGCAAACATAGCCAGAATGGCTAGTAGCAGCGCGTAAAGCGCCGGTCGCCGGCGCGTTACCAAAATAACGACTAATCCAGCCACTGGGCCGGCATATCTACCCCATTGAGAAACGAACTGAAAGAGTGCCTGCCCCTGGCCGGTAAACTGCAATATGACATTAATAATGGAGGAATAGCCCCACCAGCCGGAAATAGCCCCAGCTCCCAT
>JAWOIM010000190.1:0-11456 GCA_046484685.1 Chloroflexota bacterium
CATACTCATGCAGGGTATAGGTGTCCTTCTCGATCAGGTCCCATTTGTTGACCAGGACGACAGCCCCACACCGCTCCTCGCTGATCATGCCGGCAATGTGGGTATCTTGGGCCGTGATGCCCTGTTCGGCGTCAATCAGCATCAGGGCCACATCAGCCCGCTGCAGCGCTTTAATGGCCCGCAGCACGCTGTACTTTTCCACACCTGGCTCGATCTTACCCCGACGACGAATACCGGCCGTGTCGATCAACGTAAACTCCTCCCCATCCCGCACCAAACGGCTGTCGATAGCGTCACGCGTGGTGCCCGGAATGGGGCTGACAATGACTCGCTCCTCGCCAATAAGCTTGTTGAGCAGGGTTGATTTGCCCGCGTTAGGTTTGCCCAGGATGGCTATTTTGATGCTGTCGTCCTCTTCCACATCAAAATCCACAGGAGGAATCGCTTCAATAATAGCGTCGAGCAGGTCACCCGTGCCCGTGCCATGCAGGGCAGAGACAGGAAAGACTTCACCCAGGGCCAGTTCGTAGAATTCGTAGGCGTTATCTGACAATTTGCTGGATTCCAGCTTGTTGGCGGCCACAATGACCGGTTTCTGGCTGCGGCGCAAAATATTGGCTACTTCCTGGTCGGCGGATGTCAGGCCGCTCTGGCCATCTACCACCTGCACAATGATGTCGGCATCTTGAATAGCGACGCTGGCCTGCTGGCGAATGGCCGGCAAAAATTGTTCCGACAATTCAGAAAGGGGATCGGTGTGACGCCCCTCGGTCACTTCAATGCCGCCGGTATCGACGAGCATAAAACTTTGCCCGCCCCATTCTCCTTCGGCATACAGGCGGTCACGGGTAGTGCCGGCTTTTTCAGAGACAACGGCCAGCCGCCGGCCGACAATGCGATTAAAGAGGGTCGATTTACCCACGTTGGGGCGGCCGACGAGGGCCACCAGGGGTTTATTGCTCATATTGGTTTACCATAGGTCGTGCGTAGTGCGTAGGGCGTAAAGGGTGTGCCGCTAATTGTTAACTCTCCGCTATCTACCGGATACGGAATGCTGGATACTGGATGCTGCTCACCAAACAAGGGCAGTCGCAGGGCTTCGGTATCGGTGATGGTGTCGGTGATCGTAATAAGCTCCGTAATCTCTACACTGATTAAATTAGGTTGTATCGAACGGAGTTCAATGCCCCGTTCGGGAAAATCAACCAGGGGGGGCAGATTATAGGTGCCTATGCCCAACCCTAGTAAATCGAGTTTAACGCTTACCTCGTCTTCTAACAAGGTATTCAGCACGGGCAGCGGGCCAAAGAGGACAATTTGTACTTCTTCAGGGCTTACGCTGGCTTGTAGGTTGGGGTCTAACCGCTGCAGCTCCGGCTGCAGCGTATAAATGGAGGTAGTCAGCAACGGTTCTATTTCGATGGTGACAAAAATCTCTTCGACTTCGACCAGAGAAATACCGTTGGGTAAATCTAAGACAACTTGTTGTTGGAATGTTTCTTCCAGGCCGGTAACGTCAATGAGTTCGGTCTGGACACGATTGAGCCGGGTAAGCTGGGTGGGCAGGCCCTCGACCAGGACGCTGGGCGGGTTGACTTCCACACTAAGCAGACGATAGCCGGGAGCCGGCTCTCCTATCCAGGAAACGGTAATTAATTTTTCGGCTACGCCGGCCGTTTCGTTAACGGGAATGGTGACCTGAACCTGTTCGGTACTCAGATCCAGGCCGCTGGTGCTGACAATGCGTCCTTGCCGATTGTAGATAATAGGCTGGGGTCGCACCACAATGGTTTCGCGGTCATTGCTGAGAAAGACGGTAATGCGGGCAAAATCGAGCGGTTCTATCTGAGAGGCTGTGCCGGATACGGTAATGGTTTCCGGTTCAATTAACGGCTCGCCCGGTTCGTGGCCCCGGGCCACAGTTCCTCGTACTTCTAACTCTACGGGGATATTCCGTGTCATAAGCTGGTCGACAAGGACATCTACTTGTTCAGGTGATTGGGAAAGGATACGAATGCCGTTAATGTCGCTGGTAACGTCGATGGCCACGGCCGTTTCCTGCCCAAATGGGACGCTGCTTAAATCTGCCACGGCCCGAAACTCATCGCTGGTGATCTGACGCAGTAAGGAAGAACGCCCTTCAAACATAATCTGTACAGTTTGCTGGGTAGGGCTAAGCAAGCGGTTGGTTTCAGCCAGGCCCACAAATTGAACAGGCACTTGCATAAACTGGCTGCGAACGGGATCATCACCCTGAACGGCATTGACCCAGATGATGGTAGCCAGCACCAGGGAAATAGCCAGCGTGGCCAGATTGGAGAGGAGGGAACGGAGCATATCACTCATTTTTTACGATTACCTCTCTGTTGGGTAAAGAGAGCGTCCATAATGGTATCAAGGCGGGTAATGTCTTGCCGGCGCAGAATACGGCCGTTATGGGCAATCGAAACTTGACCGGTCTCTTCGGATACAATGAGGGCAATGGCGTCACTGACCTCGCTGATGCCCTGGGCGGCGCGATGGCGCAGGCCCATTTGTCGATCAGACAGACTGCTGGTGGAAAGGGGGAGTACACAGGCCGCAGCGGTCACCTTGTCTTCCCGGATAATGACGGCCCCATCATGGAGTTCGGTATGTTTATTAAATATAGTCAGCAGTAATTCTACAGACAAATTACCGTTAATAGTAACGCCTGTATCCACATATTCTTGCAGGCCGGTATCTTGCTCAAAAACGATGAGCGCCCCGTGCCGCCGCTGCGACAGGCGAAAGCAGACTTCTTTAATGATACCGATAATTGGATTTTCCTGGTTACGGCGAAAGTAGCGCAGCCAGCGTCCGGTTCGACCAACCTGTTCCAATGCCCGGCGCAGTTCGGGCTGAAAAATGACGGGCACAGCCAAAAGCAGCGCGGGCAGGCTGGTATTGATCAGCCAACTAAAGGCGGGTAGATCAAACCAAGAAGAGAGTAGGGCCACAAACAGGGCTAATACAAGGAGTCCGCGCAGCACCTGAACGGCGCGTGTGCCCCGAATTAGCAGCAGGGTTACGTAGATAACGGCCGTTACCAAAAGAATATCTAACAGGCTGCTTATAGTCAGCCGGTCTAATAAGGTCAGGTAAGTCTCCAACGATCTGCCCCCGTCATTATATAAGGTGAAGGATGAGGCATTCCCCAGGCCCCGAGTTGGCTTATATCCTTTTTATTATTTTAGCCTGGACACAACAGCATAGGCAATAGGCTAATTGGTTCCACTATGACCGCAACTGGGCCAAAAGCTGTTCGTAACTCTCCGAATTAGAGGGATTAAACTGCAAAATCTTACTAATGGTTTTGACCGCCCCCACGTTATCCCCCTCTTCTAGCTGCATCTCGCCCAGGCGATCGAGCAAGAATATGGCCTCTTCGCTGCGCGCCTGCTGCATATACAGCCGGCACAAACGGTCTACCAGATTGGGATCAGAGGGGCGCTGCTCCACCATGTCTTCTAAAATACCAACCACCTTTCCGCCCCGCTTGGAACGCACTAACTGCACCAGGTAATTGTCTAACTCGCGCACCGCATTATTGGGTTGTCCCACTTTGTAATAGAGATCAACCAGCGTAATCGCCGTCCGCTCATCTTCTGGCTCTAGTTCGCGCAGTTCCTTATAGGCTGCCAGCGCTCGCCACCAATCAAAGCGCTGCATATCAATATCGGCCAACAGCAGCAAAAATCGATGGCGCCAGTTATGTTCGGCCGAGCCGCGTGGTGCCAGTTTCAGGGCATTCTGGTACGCTTCGCGAGCGTTGTCAACCTGGGCCAACTGGTAATAGACCTCGCCCATCGCCATATAATGCTCCAGCGAGCGGTCAATCTGACCATGCCGCTTGAGCATGTCGATCAGCCGTGCCCGAATGGAGAGATCCATCGGGGAAAACTCGACTACTTTTTCATAGGCGATAATAGCCCCGTTCATATCGCCCCGTACCCGGTAGGTGTTGGCAATGGTAGTGAACTTTTCAGCAGCAGCATCACGACGCCCCTGCTGCCCCAGCACATCCCCTAGCTGGATGTGGGCCGGCAAATATTCGGGGGCAAGCTGAATGGCACGATAGGTTTCTTCGACGGCGGCGCTGTACATGCTGCGCCTTGCATATTCCTGGCTCAGATAAAGCGATTCCAGCACATGTTGGGAACCGGCCGTCAATACATCACCCAGAATCATCATGCCGGTATTAGAAATGGCATCGAGCCGCCGGCGGGCCTCATTGACTTTGTCTTCCCAGCCTTTGTGGCCCAGAAATTCGACCAGGGAATTGGCAAAGGCGCTGGCCTGGTCTCGTTCGCCCTTGGTAATCAGGCCGTCATAGAGATTCTCATATAGCTCAATCAGGCGATCGGCCTGATCGTGGCGCACGGTCCGCAGATCAACAATGCGCAGCACAGCAATGAAGTTCTCGATAGCTTTGTCGATGCGGCCGCGGGCACGGTAGGATTCACCCAGGGCAAAATGGCTGGCCAGCCGGTATTCAGGATCTTTGATGGCGATTTCAAAGCGGCCAATGGCATCTTCAAAGCGCAGTTTGTCCTGATAAAGCAGGCCAAGGTTGAAGTGAACGGCCGTACTGTCCACCCCCATTTTAATGACCTGTTCGTAGGCGCTAATGGCCTCGTTGATCAGACCGCGTGTCTGGTTATCGAGCGCCTTGCTGATAAGGCTGGCCTGCTCTTTTTGGTCTAAGTCACTGTCGTCGCTGTCGCTAAAGAGAGTTTCGGCCAACTGTTCCAGCGCCATTCGTTTGGCATCTTGTACGGGAACGGCCGTTTCCGTCTCCCCACGTCTGTCTTCTTCCCAGCCTTCCTCCAGTCCTTCCATTTCGATGGCTTTGCGGCGAACGGCTTCGCCTACCCCCTGGTCACTAATGCCCAGGCCATCGGTGGCAGCCAGCATTTCTCCCTGCTTTATGCGCTCAATGGCCGTCAGCACCTCGGCATTACGGGGGTCCAGGCGCAGAGCCATCTGACAGGCACGCAGCGCATGTTCATTTTCTTGTTGTAACTGTAATATACGGGCCACCGCCAGATATTCACGAATGGCGTTACGGATAGCGCCTTGCCGCTCATAAATAGAGGCCAGGCGCTGGTGGGCACGCAGCAGGTTCGGCTCCAGGCGAATGGCCCGATGCCAATTGTCCATGGCTTCATTCAAATCACGCCGGGAGAGGGCCAGTTCGCCAATGGCCATGTAGGTTTTGCCGGCCTCTACCTGCTGGCCCAATCGCTCCTGTACATCGGCTACTCGTCGCAAATAAATCACATTGCTGTTGGCCTGTCGGGCTGCCAGCTTGTAATTTTCTAAGGCTTTTGCCAACTGGTTTAATTCCAGGTAGGCATCGCCCAGCCCGGCATACGGAGCCGGTTCTTGGGGAGACAGCTTGCGGGCAAGTTCAAAAGCCCTGATCGCCTCTTCCCATTTTTGGTCGAAACTAAAAGAATGACCACGACTTAACGCCTGCTCAAATGTTATTTGTTTGTCGGCCACAACAGGACCTCCGGTAGGGTCTTTAGTAATCAGTTACCAGTAATCAGTAACCAGTAATGTCGCTAAGTGGCTAGTGCAGTGCGGCGCAAATAGCCTAACGGTTTGTAGTAACCGCTTTAGCGGTTTTACGGCTGAAGCCGTTACTACGAACTGTTGCATTACTTGAGCCAACGTGTACTAGGCCACGTGAGGCATAAATGGGAAGGGCTGATTCAGTGAACGAGTCGGGGACCACTCCCTATTCCCTATTCCCTAACAATTCTACCAAAATCGCCTTCTGGGCGTGCATTCGGTTTTCGGCCTGGGTAAAGAGGACGGCATTCGGCCCGTCGGCCACTTCGTCGGTAATCTCTTCGCCACGATGGGCAGGCAGGCAGTGCATTACCAGGCAGTCGGGATGGGCCTGATTGACCAACTTCTGGTTGACCTGGTAAGGGGGGAAGACCTGGAGCCGGCGGGCGGATTCCTCTTCTTGCCCCATACTGGTCCAGACATCGGTATAAATGACATCGGCTTGGGAAACGGCCGTTTTTGCTTCCGTCGTCACTTCAATCTCGGCCCCATCCACACTGAAGCTGCGGGCCAGATCCAGATCTGCCGCCGGCAGTTCGTAGCCCGGGGGCGTGGCAATGGCAAAGTGCATGCCCAGCTTCATCGAGGCAAACAGCAGCGACCGGGCCACATTGTTGCCATCCCCCAGGTAGGCCAGCTTTAGACCGGCCAGCTTGCCCTTTGCCTCCAAAATGGTGAAAACATCGGTCAAGGCCTGCGCCGGGTGGTTATAATCAGACAGGCCATTTATCACCGGTACCCGACTGTACTCAGCCAGGGTAGTAATATGCTCATGGTCAAACACCCGGGCCATGATACCGTCCACATAACTTGACAAAACGCGGGCCACATCGGGCACACTTTCCCGTCCACCCATCTTTACCTCAAGGGGCGACAGATAAAAAGCGTACCCGCCCAGATGGACCATGCCCATTTCAAAGGATACACGGGTTCGCAGCGATGGTTTTTGAAACAGCAGGGCCAGGCTTTTGCCCCGCAGCAGCGGCTTGTTGCCCCCGGCCTGCCATTCTTGCTTCAGGCGCAAACCCAGTTCAAGTAAATGGTGTAATTGAGCGGGTGTCAAATCGGCGATACTAAGGAAATGTTTCAACGAATGTCTCCTCTGTAAATGTAATCCAGGTCGTTAACCTGGAAAAGCAGCAGGTTGGCAACCTGCGTTACGTTTTCATTCCGGCCACTTTATATAGTAGGCCAGGCGAATATAGGTGAAAGTATACCACAGCCAAATTTAAGGTGAAAAGAATTCAACATAATCCTTGTATGCCCTGTATAGTTATGGTAAGATAGCCGCACTGCGGAACGTCGCGCAAATTATACCCAAGTGGGTCATAGTTGTTCCCTCAATTAGGGTAAGAAGGTAGGTTATCAAATGAACATGATACAAGAACGGCCGATATTGGGAATATTCATTGGCTTGGTTGTTGGTCTTGCTTTAGGCCTTTTTTATGCCTGGGTTGTCTCGCCGGTTCAATGGACCGGTGGCGGTCCGGCCGAAATGTCTGAAGCAGCCCAAAATCGTTATTTAAACCTCGTGGCAGACCTCTATTCTCACGAAAATAATGCGGCCAAAGTAGGCGAGGCGCTGCGCGGCTGGCCAGATGCTTCGGCACAAGCCTGCCTGCTGGCTGCAGAAACGGCCGATCCCAGCAGTGCCGACCGACTGCGCTCCATTGCTTTTGTTAACAGCAACCAACAACCGTGTGAAACGATCTTGGCCGGTGTTGATCTGCCCGCCGAGGACGAAGGGCGCAGTTTTGTGCCCCTTTTCATTCTCGGTTTGCTGCTTCTTATTGTTGCCGGCGGCATTGCCCTGGTATTAAACCAGCGCCAGGCGGTAGTGGGACGTGGTGCCCTGCGCCCCGGTTATGACGATGTGCCCACAGCCGGCCCTGTTGGCAGCCTTAGCAGCGGTGAAGTGGATGAGCAGGTAACAATCCCCCTGGCTCGTTTCCGCACCACCTACACCCATGGCCGCGACGCCTATGACGATTCCTTCAGCATTGAAAACACCAATGGCGACTTTTTAGGGGAGTGTGGTGTCGGCATTTCTGAATCCATTGGCGCTGACATGCCTAAAAGCGTCACCGCCTGTGAAGTCTGGCTCTTTGACAAGAACGACATTCGCACCGTGACCAAAGTTGTCATGAGCGATCACGCTTTCTTTGATGAGGCGCTCAAAGCCAAGCTGGCCCCCAAAGGGGAGCCGATCCTGGCCCGCGAAAATGAAACCATTGTGCTGGAAACGGAAACCCTTATTATCAACGCTGAAATTACCGAAATGGAATATGGCAGTGACGAACTGCCGCCACAAAGCTACTTTGAACGGCTCACCATTGAACTCTCCGCCTGGGCCAAAGAGGGCAACGTAGATGGTGGAGCCAATGTCGAAGACCGCGTAGATGATTTGATGAGCTACTGATCAGTTTTCAGTAAAAAGTAAAAAGCAAAAAGCCCACCTGTAGCAAACAGGCGGGCTTTTTTTTGCCCAGCATCAGTTTAATCGACTGACTACTGACTACTGACTACTGACTACTGAATACTGACTACTGACTACTGACTACTGCCGCTAGGCATTCACATAGGGATCAAACAACTTCTGCCATTCGTCCAGGGCGTAGCGGTCTGTCATGCCGGCGATGTAGTCGGTAATAACGCGAGGCAAAGAGGATTCTTCTAACCGGGCCTGGGTGGCGGTCGGCAGCATTTTCGGTTCGTTGAGGTAAGTCTCAAACAGTTGGGTAATGAAACGTTCGGCCTTTACCTGCATGCGTACCAACCGGTAGTGGCGATACATGCGCTCATACAAAAAGCGCTTCAACTCAGTAATCTTGGGTCCAAAATCGGCTGAATAACCGACCACATTGGCCGGGCATGACTGGAGTGCTGCGGGAGAATTGATGTCGTGACGGGCGATGTTGGCGGCGGTGGTTTGGGTCAAATCGGCCACCGACAGACCAATCAACTCTCGAATGATCTCGTGACGCACAATGTTGTGGAAGGTACGGCCGTTCTGCCAGCCTACAGCCTCTTTTAACTGCTGCCAGATAGCCAGTTGATCTAAATCGTGGGGCATAAAAAGGCCGGCACGCAGCCCATCATCCAGGTCGTGGGCATTATAGGCTGTTTCGTCGGCCAGGTTGGCAATTTGGGCTTCCAGGGAGGCCCGTTTTTCTGGCTCATAATCACGGGCATCACTTTTGTCATAGGCAGTTTCGTGTTTGATCATGCCCTGACGTGTTTCATAAGTCAGGTTTAACCCTCGAAAATGGGGGTAACGGCGCTCCAGGTGGGTGACAATACGGTAGCTCTGAGTATTGTGATTAAAGCCGCCGTGGTCGGCCATTAGTTCGTTGAGGATATGCTCGCCGGCATGACCAAAGGGAGGATGACCCAGATCGTGAGCCAGGCAAATAGCTTCGGTCAAGATTTCGTTAGCCCCCAGCGCCCGTGCCAGCGAACGGCCGATTTGGGCTACCTCCAGCGTGTGGGTCAGGCGGGTACGATAATGATCCCCTTCATAAAAGACAAAAACCTGTGTTTTATATTCCAGACGGCGAAAGGCCGTTGTGTGTATAATACGGTCCCGATCTCGTTCAAAGGCAGGGCGACTATTAGACTCCGGTTCCGGGTACAGACGCCCCTGTGATTCGGCACTTTTTAACCCATAGGGGGCCAACGTTTGCTGCTCGATTTCTTCCAATTCTGCACGTTTTCGTATGATCATTATTCACCTTCTTTTAATGCAGCTCCCAGTCCAGAAGATTAACTTTTTTCCGGCTGACCGACTAATGGGCCGGCTAAAAGTTGAACGACTTCTCGCGAGCCTGCATAGGTACCTGTTGGTTGTTCTTTATTATTCAGCCTGCCTGGTTTGCTTGCCATAATATGGCGGCAAGTGTAACATAAATGGATATTATCAGCTATGGGTGTGGTCCAGAAAGGTGTTAGTGGTTTGACAACATGCCCGGCTGTCATATCAGGATAGAAGGGTGTGGTCATGGGCTTTGGTCGTCAAGATTTTCAATGGAACATCGCCATATTACTGATGCTGCTGGCTATTGTTATGGCCGTATTCTTTATCTTGATTTTTACCTATATACAGGATCGGCCGTTATCACCGGCCGCCCAGCAGGTGTTAGTTGAGGATCAGCTCATTACCGTGAGCACCGATCCTGCTATGGCCGTGCGTCTGACGGATACCGGTGATATTTTTGTCGAACCACAGCCTCTTGTGGTGCAAGAGCAAGAGCAAGTGCAGGAACAAGAGCCAGAACCGACTCCAGAACCAGAACCACAGCCAGAGCCAACGCCGCAGCCGCCCCCTCCCTCGCCTGACTCGATTATATTCATCGATTACCTGGTTCAGTTAGGCGATACGCTTTACCGCATTACCCACAATCGCATTGACACAAATATTGCCCTGTTGGCCCGCTACAACATTGCGGCCGATAATCTGGTTGCCGGTAAGGTGATTCGGATGCCCATTGGCAATCCGGCTTACTGCCCGGGATACCGCCCTTATGCTGTACATGAAGGGGATACGTCTTTTGCTATTGCCCGCCGTTTTAACATATCGCTTGATCAATTACGCGCTATCAATCAGTTAGATGCCAATGCAACCATCCATGTGGCCACCATTATTTGTGTACCGTAACGGCCGTTTCGTCCCCCTTATTCTCCTGACCCTGCTGCTGTTGGGAGCTATCACCGCCTGCCAGAATGGCACGCCTCCCGCAGATATCATTGGCACACTGGTGGCCCCCGGCCCCACGCCCGATTCAGCAGCTACCGCCTGGGCGGCCGCTACCCGGGCTGCTCAGCCCACCGCCACGCCAGCCACCCCGCCCGGCGCGTCCCGTGCCAACCCCTTGGCGGCCGGCAGCCTGATCAGTATCGATAATTGGGATGTGCAAGTAGTAGATGTGAAACGAGGTGATGAAGCCTGGCAGCTCATTCGCCAAAGCAACCGCCTCAATGATCCCCCAGACCCCGACCGCGAATATTTGTTGGTGCAAGCCTGGATCAAAAATAAAAGCCAGAAGAAGGGCAATCTGTGGTTGGATATAACCGGGCAGCAAAACAAGCTGTATAAACGGTATCAGGCCAATGTGATATCCCCAGAGCCTAGACTGTCAACCAACCTGGAGGCCAATGAAGAAGGGTTAGGCTGGTTGGTCTACACTATTTATCAGGGTGAAGGCAATCTCATTTTGCGCCTGGAAGATGGCTTGGATTTTCGGGCCGCGGCCGTTTATATCGCCCTCGAAGAAGGAGCCAGACTGCAACGTTCTCCTGCTCTGGACGCTATCTCGCCTACAGAGTGGGGCAAAACGGCCGCCGACCCTCTTATTCTGGGGCAAATTGCCACGACTCAGCATTGGCAAATGCAGGTCAAAGAAATCAGCCTGGGGCAGGCAGCCTATGACAAACTGCTAGAGACCAACCGCTTCAACGATCCCCCAGAGCCGGGAATGCAATATGGGTTAGCCTACATCTGGCTGCGTTATATGGGGCCGGGCGAAGCAGCCGCTTACGTTAGCACCTACCGCTTTGAAACGCTGGACAGCAGTGGCACTGTCTATGAGCGCCCCTCTTTAGTCATACCCCGGCCTGAACTGCTGGGTGATTTATATGCCGGCGGTGAAATAGAGGGCTGGCTGGCCATACAAATTCCCGAAACCGAAACGGCCCCCGTTCTGCGCCTGGAAATGCCAAACGACGAACCCCGCTACCTTTCCCTGGCCGGCAGCGGCCGTTAAAGGAGTTTTGTGTATGCTTACCTTTTTACCCCCCTCTTTACGCGGCTCAGGATAATCAAAGCTTTCTAAGTTTGCATAGCCATCAAGCTTAACAAATTT
>JAWOIM010000348.1:0-10666 GCA_046484685.1 Chloroflexota bacterium
AAAACGGGTAGCCGTAGCCATAGTTGGCGTCCGGCATCCAGCGCACGGGAAAGTGGCCGTCGGCCAGGGCGGTCGTAAGCTGGTGCAGCCTTTGCAGCAAAAAGGGGCTGTCACCCCCGCCGCGCGTGTTCAACAGCCCCGGTTCGGCCAGCAGCGGCCAGGCAGCCAATACGGCCGTTAATATCACCGCCAGTTGAAACCAACGCTGTGGAGCCAGGGCATAGGCTGTCGTGGGTAGTGGGTCGTGCGTAGTGTTGGCCACCCACCCTACACCGTTTGTCGCCGCAGGAAGAAAAAGATGAGAACACCCAGCAGCACCACGCCCAGGAAGAAAACAATCAGCCCGCTGAGCGCCGCCAGACTGCGAGCGGGCGTGTCAGGGTCGTCAGGTGTGGCCGGTTCAGCCACCAATTCCGGGTCAACTGTGGGCGGTGTATCGGCGTCAGCGATGGTATCAGCCCCGGCCGGATCGGTAATGGGCGTGGGCTGGGGAGGCAGACGGCTGCCGAATTCTAGCCCCAGCGTCTGCCCCGCTTCAATGGAAATAACGGCCGTATCGGCCGTGGTCAGCACTAAGCGGGCGGGAATCTGCTGGGCCACTTCATACGTGCCCGGTTCTAACCCCTCGAAACAAAGCGGTTGGGGCTGGCCGGTCGAAATGGCCGTGTCAATCACCGCCCCCTCCCGCCGGATAGTAAAGGTAATGCCCGCCATATAATCTTCATTGGCATCGTGAATACCGTTGGCGTTCTCGTCATGAAACGCATTGAGGCAAATCGTGCCGCCGGGGGGAGACGTGGGCGTGGGTGTAGGGGTGTCGGTAGGAATAATGGTGGGCGTAGCCGTCACTTCTGGTGTGGGGGTATTCACCGGTGTATTGGTAGCGGGAGGTGGAGGGGGCGGGGGCGGCGGCGTATTGGTGGCTGTAGGCTCCACCTGCACGACAGTCAGTTGGGCCGTATCATACCAGGTATCCAGGAATTGAAGGCACTGGTTGGACCCCGGCTGGGCCATATTGGCCGAGGTAAAGACGGTAATCTGGCTGCCGGTGGCCGTAGCCTCAACGGAGAACTGCTGCCATTGATCATGAGGAGAACCGCCGCCGCCCCAGACCACATTGGCCCCGTTCCAGGCCGTGCCGCCGCCGGGATCAATGCCGGCTCGAATATTCATCTGCACATACCCTTCAGAGGGCGCCGGATCCGGTTCGCTGGTAGTGCGCCCGATAGCCCGGAAGGTAAAGCGGTAGGTGGTTCCAGGAGTAGCGGCCACGGTTTGATAGACACCGGCCGACCAGGTGTCCCAGTTGTTGCCGATATATTGGGAAGTGCCTCCTTCATAAATATAGTCCGTATTAAATTCAAGGTTCCAGCGCGGCTGGAAGTAGTACGGATCGGTGCAGTCGTCGGTCTTTTCGCTTTGCCGGTGCCAGGCTGACCAGCCGTTGGCCACGCCACCGCTAAAGGGCTGGGCAAAGTTGGGATTGGTCAGCAGATTGGCTTGGGCCTGGGCAGGGGTTGGTGAGAACAGGCCGAAGAAAAGTGAACCGAAAAAGAGTAAGGTGAATAGGCGGGTGGTCCTGTTTGTGTAAACGGCCGTTACCATAATAGAATAGACTTTCCTCAGATAAACCATGTCAAAACTCCCGTGATATTCAAAGCTAAACGTTGAAAAACGGGCACAGTTGGCAGCCAAAGATTCTTCATTTTCTGTCTCCCGTCAGCAAACCGGCGCAATTGTACCATATGGTCACCATTGTATCATCTGTCTTAGCAACATGGAGACATGGCGACATGGCGTATAGCACTTGACGGCCCAACGGCCGTTCTGTTATACTGTCCTACAGTTTATAAATAAAGGAAACAAATGCAGAAATGACTCCGGTAAAAATGATTCCCCGCCTCATACCCCTCATGGTTTCGGCCGTTCCCTTCACCATGCCTTGCCGGAGTGTGTCTGCTGCTTGTTAACATAAAGTGACAACCAACGAAATTCAGCGACCGCAGCGCACACCCGCCTGCGGTCGTTTTTATTTCTCCCCCCCGTGCCCACCCCACGTACGAGACTAAATCGGCTGTAGGCAGCACCGATTACTGAATCTTTGTTAGCGAAAATTCTTTACAAACAGAGTAAATTTTGTAAACACAGATAGGGAGAACACTGATAAAAACTGTTTTTATATCCGTGTTTATCCCATCCGTGTTTACACTTTGTCGGTTTGAGGCGAAGCTTCGCTAGATGCTTACAAACGGAGAAATATCATGTCTTTATTAACCTTTCACAATCTATCCCAATCCTTTGGCGCGGTTGACATCTTCGCCGGCTTAAGCGCCGCCATTCCCCACGACGCCAAAATCGGTATGGTAGGACCAAACGGCATTGGCAAAACAACCTTGCTGCGCCTTCTGTCTGGCCTGTCTCGACCCAGTCATGGTGACATCCACCTCTCGCGAGGTACGGCCGTCGGCTACCTGCGCCAGGAAGCCATGAGCGCCTTCTCCAATTTAGAGAATACCGTTTACGAGGAAATGCTGACCGTCTTTGCCCCTTTGCAAGAGCAGGCAGCGCGGCTGCACACAATGGAAGCCGCCATGAGCCAGGGGGATTTTTCAGAATCGCTGCTGGACAAGTATGGCACACTTCAGGAAGCGTATGAACTGGCCGGTGGCTATGATTATGATGTGCGCATTGCCCAAACGCTCAGCGGTCTGGGATTCAAGCCGGAACAATGGACCATGCCCCTGAGTCACGGCAGCGGCGGCCAAAAGACGCGGGCGCTGCTGGCCCGGCTGCTGCTGGAAGAGCCAAATCTACTCATTCTGGACGAGCCGACCAACCACCTGGACGTGGAAGCATTGGAGTGGTTAGAAAACCGGCTGCGGGTGTGGGAGGGGGCGCTGCTCATTGTCAGCCATGATCGCTATTTCCTGAACCGGGTGGTCAATACGATTTGGGAAATGAGCCGCAATGGGATTGAAGCCTACCGGGGCAACTATGCCGCTTATCTACAGCAGCGGGAAGAGCGCTGGGCGCTGCGCGATCAGGAGTTCCAGACGGCGCAGGAACGCTTTCTGAAGAAGCTGGACTTCATCAAACGGAATATTGTGCGTGCCAGCACCACCGGTCGGGCGCAGGGGGAAATGCGGCGGTTGGTGCGGGAAGTGAAAGCGGTGGAAGTGGGTGGTGTACAGGCGCTAAATCAGAGTTGGAGCGAATTCAGGGATGAAACCCGTATTTCCGGCGACAAATGGAGCGTGATGGAAGTTGAGCAGCGCATCAAAGGCTTGGAAAACCCCAACCCGCGCCATGCCCAACTGCATATGCGGCTGCAAAGTGGCCAGCGCAGCGGCACTATTATCCTGCGTACCAAAGAGCTGCTCATTGGCTACCCGGATACGCCTCTCTTTTACGCCGATGACATTGAACTACACCGGCAGGAGTGCGCAGCGCTGATTGGACCGAACGGCTCGGGCAAATCTACCCTTCTGCGCACGCTGCTGGCTGAGATAGAGCCGCTAGAGGGGCAGATTCGGCTGGGCACCGGGCTGCAAATGAGCTACTTCTCCCAGGCGCAAACCTGGATGGACCCTGAGCGTACGGTTATGGCCGAACTGCTGGCCTATCGTAACCTGGGTATTGGCGAAGCCCGCAGCCACCTGGCCCGCTACCTGTTTCGGGGCGAGGATGTGTTTAAGCCGGTGGCCAATCTGAGCGGTGGCGAGCGCGGCCGGCTGGCGCTGGCTATCCTGGCGCTGGACCAGGCCAATTTTCTGCTGCTGGACGAACCGACCAACCATCTGGACATCCCGGCGCAGGAAACGCTGCAAGAGGCGCTGCAACAATATGAGGGCACCGTTCTGCTGGTTTCGCACGACCGCTATTTGATTGACCGCCTGGCCACACAGATTTGGACGCTGCAAGACGGCCGTCTTCACGTGCATCCCGGCGATTACCAATCCTACCTGGAGGCACGCCAACAACCGGCACTGGCTGCCTAGTGCCCAGAATTTATAATTTTGCAGGTTCGTAGTAACGGCTACTTCGGCTGCGCTCAGCACATGTTTAGCCGTCTGACCGCTGAAGCGGTTACTACGAACCACCCCGCAAATTTAGAAAGTTGCTAGTGCCTTATGGTAGCCGAGGTATCCTTACCCCGCCGTGTGAGTGCGCCAAGTAGGCGGCGCGGTTAGGAAACCACGGCTACAGTGACAACTGAAAACCCGTGCCAGGCATCGCTTAGATTTTGTTCCACTTTTCCCCTTCATGTTATAATCTGTCACGTTGCATAGGCTTTAAACGGCCGTTACTTTCACCTTTCCAAGATTCAACCTGAATTTTCAACTTGCACGGGAGCGACTCTGTGACGCATTTCTATCAAAATGGCGGGGAGGATTGGCCATGCCTGCCGCTCAACCATAAAAAACCTGCTGTCTTAACGACACTTTTTTTTCTTTTACTGTTACTGATTTCCCTTACCCTAACCGCCTGTCGTTCAGAAGAAACGACCGCCGCCGAGCGAGCCGACATTGGCCTCGGTCGGGCTATCCAAAACAAAGGCTCAGACACCTTGGTCAACCTGGCCCTGGCCTGGGCCGAGGCCTATCGGGAGGTAGAGCCAACCGTCTCTGTGGCCGTCACCGGGGGCGGTTCAGGTACGGGCATTGCCGCCCTGTTCAACAACACGGTAGACATGGCCAACTCGTCGCGCGACATCAGCGCTACCGAGGAGGCAATGGCCGCCGCGGCCGGCTTTGAGATACATGAATTTGTAATCGCTATCGACGCCCTGGCCGTTATTGTCCATCTGGACAATCCGGTAGACGCCTTAACCCTCGGCCAGATAGCCGACATTTATACCGGTCGTATTACCAACTGGCGCGACGTCGGCGGCCACGATGCCCCCATTATTCTGCTGTCACGGGAGAGCAATTCCGGGACCCACGTCTATTTTCTGGAAGAGGTGCTGCGCGGGGGAGACGAAGAGAATCGGGATATTTTTGCCCCGCAAACCTTGTTGATGCCCTCTTCGGTGGGCATTACCAGCGAGCTGCGGCGCAATCCCCACGCTATTGGTTATGAGGGCCTGGGCTATGTAGACCTGGCTCACGAAAAAGTGGTTCGGGTAGCGGCCACAGCCGCCGGCCCCTACGTAGAGCCGGCGGTGGCCACGGCCGCGGCCGGAACCTATCCCATTGCCCGTAATCTGTATATCTATACGGCCGGCGAGCCTGGCGGCGAAGTTGCCCGCTATCTGGACTGGATATTAAGTCCGGCCGGGCAAACTATTGTCGCCGATCTGGGCTTTGTGCCGGTAATTGAAGGAGTAGTTGATGAAACCAACGAATGACAAAGGTCGGCCGTCCCTGCGGGAGTTGGCAGGACAGGCGGTACGGCTGCTCCGTTCTACCAAATGGGATGAATTTATCATCGAAAACAGTATCAGGCTGGCCGGCATATCGGCCGTTTTGATTATCAGCCTGATCTTTTACTTTCTGCTGCGCGAAGGCTCGCCCGCTTTTTTAGATATCCCTTTGCGCCAGTTGGGTGGCGAACGCTGGTATCCCATAGAGGGGCTGTGGGGCTTAGCGCCGCTCCTGTTTGGCTCTCTTATTGTCACCGCCGGCGCGACCCTCATTGCCGTGCCCCTGGGGTTGACCACGGCCGTTTATCTGGGTGAATTTGCACCGGCCTGGCAGCGAGAGCTGTTTAAACCGCTGATTGAGCTGCTGGCCGGTATCCCCTCCATTGTGCTGGGCTTTTTAGGCTGGGTCACCCTGGCTCCCCTGGTCCAGCGGCTGGGGGCGCCCACCGGTCTGACCGCCTTTACCGGCTCGCTGCTGCTGGCCTATATGGCCCTGCCCACGATCATCAGCATTACCGAAGATGCCCTCTACGCCGTGCCCCGTGAATATCGGGATGGCGCGCTGGCGCTGGGGGCCACCCAATGGCAAACGGTCTGGCGCATTGCCCTGCCGGCGGCCCGGTCGGGCATTGTGATTGCCGTCATGCTGGGCATTGGCCGGGCCATTGGCGAGACGATGGCCGTGATGATGGTCACGGGCAATGCGGCCAACATCCCGGCGCTGGGCCTGGATACCTTCTTCCAGCCGGTACGGACCATGACGGCCACCATTGCCGCCGAAATGGGCGAGGTTTCGCAGGGAAGTATTCATTATCACGTGTTGTTTGGTGTGGGCATCGTTCTCTTTTTGATTACCTTTACCATTAACAGCCTGGCCACGCGCCTGGTTGGTGGCGGCAAACGACGCCGGGGAGGCCTGTTATGAGCCGCCAACAGTCCAACAAGCTGGCCAGTCTGCTGATTACGGCCGTAGCCTTCCTGGTCATCGTGCCCATTTTTCTGGTAATCGGCTATATCTTTTATCAGGGCATTGGGGCCTTAAGCTGGGAATTTTTGACGCAGCCGCCGCGCCAGGGAATGCGCGAGGGGGGTATTGCCCCCGCGATTTTGGGCACGCTGTTTTTGACGCTGGGAACGGCCGTGACCGCTATTCCTATTGGCGTCGGTGCGGCCATCTACCTGGCCGAATATGCGGGCGACAACCGGCTTACCCGCCTGATACGGCTGGCTATCGTCAACCTGGCCGGCATTCCTTCTATCGTCTACGGCCTCTTTGGGCTGGGCGTGTTTGTTCTCTTTCTTAACTTTGGCACCTCCATTGTGGCCGGTTCCTTAACGTTGGGACTGATGATGCTGCCGGTGGTTATCAGCACGGCTGAAGAAGCAATTCTGGCCGTGCCCCGCGAATTTCGGGTGGTCAGCCTCAGTTTGGGGGCCACCCGCTGGCAAACAATTCGCCATCAAGTGCTGCCCCACGCCCTGCCCGGCATGATTACCGGCATCATCCTGGGCCTGGGAAGGGCGGCCGGCGAAACGGCCCCCATCCTCTTTACCGTGGCCGCCTTTTACCTGCCGGAACTACCCCGCTCCATCTTCGACCAGACGATGGCCCTGCCTTACCATCTCTTTGTTATCTCCACCCAGGTGCCCGGAATGCCGCTCACGCTGCAATACGGCACGGCGCTAACCCTGCTGCTCATTGTGCTGTCGATGACGATTGTGGCCACCATTTTGCGCACCTCGATGCGGCGACGGCGGGAGTGGTAGTATGAAAAGCATCCTCTCTATTAAAAATCTCTTCTATGAACATGGGGATGGCACCGAAGCGCTGCGCAACATCAACCTGGATATTTATGCCCATGAGCTGTTTGTGCTGTTTGGCCCGGCCCGCAGTGGCAAAACGACACTGCTGCGCTTGCTAAACCGGCTCTCTGATCTGGGAGAAGACGGCCGTCATCAAGGCAGCATTCTGTTTAACGGGAAAAACATCTTCAGCCCCACCATGGATGTGATTCGTCTACGGCGGCAGATCAGCATGGTTTTTGCCGTGCCTACCCCCCTACCCGGCACCATATACGACAACCTGGTCTACGGTCTGAAAATGGCCGGCAAGCGAGACGCCGCCTTTTTAAACGAGCGCGTGGAGCAGTCGCTGCGCCAGGCGGCCCTGTGGGATGAAGTCAAAGAGCGGCTGCACACCTCCGCCTTCGCCCTCTCCGGCGGGCAAAAGCAGCGGCTCTGCCTGGCCCGCAGCCTGGCTCTAGAGCCGGACGTCATTCTGCTGGACAATCCCACCTCCGGGCTGGACCCGATTTCGACGGCCATGGTAGAAGCGTCGCTGTTTGAGCTAAAGAAACGCTACACCATTATTATGGTCCCCCATAGTGTGCAGCAGGCGGCACGGGTGGCCGATCGGGCCGGGTTTCTGCTGGATGGGGAGCTGGTGGAAGTGGGCGACCAGACCCAACTATTTGTTTTGCCCCAGGACAAACGAACAGAAGATTATGTAACAGGACGTTTTGGCTAACCCATGATGAAAAACAAGATCGAAGTTCGACACTTCAGCTTTTTTTACGGCAGCTTTCAAGCCTTGATTGACCTGAATCTAGAGATTCGCGAGCGGCAAATTACGGCCTTGATTGGCCCCTCCGGCTGTGGCAAATCCACCTTTTTGCGTTCCCTCAATCGGATGAACGATACCATTCCCGACAGCCGGGCCGAGGGGCAGGCGCTGCTCGATGGCCAGGATATTTATGCGCCGGAAGTGGACGTGGTGGATCTGCGCCAGCGCATTGGCATGGTCTTTCAACGGCCGAATCCCTTTCCCCAAAGCATCTACCAAAATGTGGCCTTTGGCCCGCGCGTGGTGGGCCTGGAAGCGGCCTACAGCCTGGATGAGATTGTGCGCGACAGTCTGCGCGGCGCTGCCCTATGGGATGAGGTGAAACACCGGCTGCATGATTCCGCCTTTGACCTGAATCCCGGCCAGCAGCAGCGCCTCTGTATCGCCCGGGCTATTGCCATCAAGCCGGAGGTGATTTTAATGGATGAGCCGGCCTCGGCTCTGGACCCCAGCGGTACGCTGGCTATTGAAGAGTTGATGCGCCGGCTGGCGGCCGACTATACGATTGTGGTGGTCACCCACAATATGCAGCAGGCGGCGCGTGCTTCTGATTGGACCGGCTTTTTCTGGCTGGGGCGACTGGTAGAATTTAACGACACGGCCACCTTATTCACCTCGCCACGTGAAGAGTTAACGCAGGCCTATATCACCGGTCGTCAGGGATAATGACCTATCCAGCATCAAGTTTGTAGCAACGACTTTAGTCGTCCAGACCGTTATTATATGGGCTGGATTCCCGTCGCCCCAATACCATTATATAATGATCGCCCCAGCCGGGGCTCAAGCGAGCCGTTTTGTCTTCCAGCCGGTTGAGGGCAGCAAACAGGCGCGGCCGGCGCTCTACCCAGGGCGCCAGGGTGCTGGGCGGCAGCCACAGGCCCAAACTTTCTACATGAACACACTCAAACCAGGGTGCAAAATCCTGCCGCAGCCGCCGCGCCGACGGATACCAGACGGGAATCAGGCTGTGACCAATGCGGGCCGTGGCCGGCTGACGCCAGCGGCGCACGGCCGTTTTCCACTGCCCATGCAAGCCATACCAGCCAATTTCCCAAGGGCACACCGGCCCCATTGGCACCAAAACCAGATGCCCGCCGGGGCGCACCAGGCGGGCCAGCGCCGCGGCTAACGGCCGCCACTCGGATAGGGTGTTGAGGCCGCCGAAGTTGCTAAAGGCGCCGTCGTATTGCGTATTGCGTATTGCGTATTGCGTAGAGTTACGCAATACGCAATACGCAATACGTTCTTCAGCTATCGCTTGCAGGGAAAGTTGAAGAGGGGTGATGTGGTCGGAGAGGTTGTTTTGTTGGGCTTTTACGGCCGTTGCTTTGACCATCTCGGCCGAGCCGTCGGTAGCCGTGACCGAAACGCCCCGCTGCGCCAGCCAGACGGCGTCTTCGCCGGTGCCGCAGGCCAGTTCCAGGACTGTTTGCCCGGCCTGAAAATAATCGGCCAGGACGCGCCAGACCCGCCGGCGCAGCAGTTGGCCCAGCGGAGAATGGGTAAAAGCCGCGTCATAATCAGCAGCAAAAGCGTCAAAGGCGGAAGGGAGCATAATAGAGAATTACGAATTAGAAATTAGGAATTACGAATGAGTGTGTTTCATTTCGGTTGCGGTAAAGAAGAAATAATTAATTGGTGAATTGGTGAATTGTTGAATGGTTAATTGGGTCGTGACTGCTTGGCAGTTTGAATGCTGGCGCTGATAATCCGGCAGAGTTGATTACATTAATATGCCTTTCAGCCGGTTTATCAGACAAAACGTCACAAACGCGAATGATCCGTACGGCAAAATCAATCAGGCGTTCTTCAATATCATCCCCTTTGGCCATAGCACCACCTCCATTAACAATTCACAAATTCAACAATTCAACAATTAATTATTCCTTTCCGGATTCGCGCTGGTGGCGGGTGAGGCGCATGCCCCAGTGGCCCCGTTGGGCGTTGAGCCATAATTTCCCCAGGGTCAGGGGGTTGTGCTGCCCGGCGCGGCGTGCCTGGCTCAAGTTGACCTCGTTGACCAACCAACGGGTGGCGTGCTCATAAAATTGGCGCGAGTAACGGCCGTTTACCTGCAAATCCCGGTCGGTGCGGTCGGCCCAGGCCAACGGCGTGCTTACCCGGTCGGCGACCGCCTCGTAATAAGCTGTCCCTTTGATGGGATAGGCCACCGTGGTCAAAAACAGGTCCGGGTTGGCCTCTTTCAAATAGGCTGCCGTAGCTTCAATATCGGCCACCTCCTCGCCGTCATAACCCAGCATGATGAACATACCCACCTCGATACCGGCGGCCTGCAAGAGGTGGCTTTTGGCTATCAAATCAGTCACCTCTGTTTTGCGCTTCATGCTTTCCAGGACGCGCTGCGAACCGCTCTCCGACCCCAGCCAGAGCCGAAAGCAGCCCGTGTCGGCCAGGGCGCTAATGATCGCCTCGTCCAGCCTATCCGGGCGGCTGATGGCCTCAAAGGGAATGCGCAGCCCGCGCTGTTTCAGTTCGGCAGCGTAGCGGAGGAACCAGCGCGGGGCAATGGTCAATACGTCGTCGGCGTACCAAAGTTGGTCAGGCCGGTAGGTTTCCTGAATCCAGGCCACTTCGTCGACCACGTCGGCTACCGTGCGACGGCGGTGGGTATGGCCAAAGACGGCGTGGCTGCACCAGGTACAGGTGTAGGGGCAGCCTCG
>JAWOIM010000365.1:0-5213 GCA_046484685.1 Chloroflexota bacterium
GGCTTTGCCCCGCTGCACCACTTTGGTATCTCCGGCCACAATTTGCACGCCGGCTTCGGCAGCGGCCGTTTGCATCGAGGCCACCACGCGGGAAAGTATCTCCAAATCCAGCCCCTCTTCCAGGATAAAGCCGGCCGTCAGGTAGGCGGGCGTGGCCCCCATCATGGCCAAATCGTTGACCGTGCCGCAGACCGCCAGGTGACCGATGTCGCCACCCGCAAAGAAGAGGGGCCAGACGACGTGGGAGTCGGTGCTAATGGCCAAGCGCTGTCCATTGGCAAACCGCTGCCCATGGGCAGCGGCCACCACCCCCGCATCATCGCCTGCTCGCAGCGCAGGATTGTCAAAGGGGGGCAAAAACAACTGACCGATCAAATCGGCCGATAATTTGCCGCCGCTGCCATGCCCCATCACCACCTGCCCCCGCATCCGAATCGGCGCGGGGCAATAGGCACCCTCTACGTTGATTGGTTCGTTTGTCACAATTCGTTTTCCTTGTTAATTTTTGACGCAAAGACACAAAGGAAGCAAAGACGCAAAAGAAAGAGGGGCAAAGCTTTGTTTCTTTTCTTTGCTCCTTTGCCCCCTTTGCTCCTTTGCGTTAAATTTTTCACGCCAGCCGGTAGCGGTAATAGGCCGCGCAGGCGCCCTCGCCGGAGACCATCGTGGCTCCCAGTGGGCGCTCCGGCGTACATTCTTTGCCAAAGGCGGGGCATTCATCCGGTTTGAGTAGCCCTTGCAGGACCAGACCTGATTGGCACAGAGGCGACTCCTCCGGCCGAATCTGGCTGACGTCGAAGCGGACCTCGGCGTTGAAGGCGTCCAGTTCCGGCCGCAGCCGCCAGCCGCTCATGGGAATGGGGCCGATGCCCCGCCATTTGCGGTCGCAGGTCTCAAAGACCTGTTCCAGGACGGCCTGGGCCGGCTTGTTGCCCTCGTAGGTGACGGCACGGCCGTATGCGTTCTCTACCTCAGCCTTACCCCCTTCCAACTGGCGCACGGCGGCCACGATCCCTTGCAGCAAATCGACCGGCTCAAAACCGGTAACGATGATAGGCACGTCGTACTCCTCGGCAATGGGCGGGTATTCCCAATAGCCCATGACGGCGCAGACGTGGCCGGCCGCCAGGAAAGATTGCACCCGATTTTGTGGCGAACTTAAAATAGCCTTCATCGCCGGCGGCACGCAGACGTGGGAGACGAGGACACTGTAGTTGGTCAGCCCCAGCGCCTGGGCCTGCAAGACGCTCATGGCGTTGGCCGGGGCGGTCGTCTCAAAACCAATGGCGAAAAAGACGACCTCTTTGTCGGGATTCTCCTGGGCGATTTTGACCGCATCCAGCGGTGAGTAAACGACGCGCACGTCCCCCCCGGCGGCGCGAATGGAAAAGAGATCACGGCCCGTGCCGCCGGCGTCAATTGAGCCGGGCACGCGCAGCATGTCGCCAAAGGAGATCATAATGACGTTCGGTTGGGCGGCGATGGCCAGCGCCTTGTCGATCAGTTCCACCGGCGTGACGCAGACGGGGCAGCCGGGGCCGTGGATCAGCTCGATTTCGGGCGGCAGCAGTTGGTCCAGGCCGTAGCGCATAATGGCGTGGGTCTGGCCGCCGCAAACCTCCATCAGGGTCCAGGGGCGCGTGAGTATCTGGTGCAGCTCCTTGAGGCTGTTCTGAACCAGCTCAGCATCGCGAAATTCGTCAACATATTTCATACAGCACTCCTGTGAATGGGACGCAGATTAACGCAGATGACGCAGATAAAAAAGAAAAATATCTGCGTTAATCGTTTCTTTCTTGCGAAAGAAAGACCAAATCTGCGTCCCATACGTTAAATCTTTTCCTCGGTCAGGCCTAGTTCTTCTTCCAGGTCGCCCATTTCGCGCAGGATGGCCAGGGTGGCCTGGGCTTCTTCTTCGCTGAGGCGGCTGATAGCAAAGCCGACGTGGACGATGGTGTAGTCACCGACCTTGAGTTCCGGCACGTAGGCCAGGCAGGTCTCGCGGGTGACGCCGCCAAAGTCGACCTTGCCCATCGACAGGCCGCCTGATTCGTACATTTCAATAATTTTTCCCGGTACGCCTAAACACATAATAGACTCCTGAATTACGAATTATGAATTACGAATTACGTAGGCTTTGTACTTCATAATTCGTAACTCGTCCTTTGTAATTGTTTTCACCGGAGTAGGCGCAGCGTTTCTTCGTAGATGGTGCTGCGCGGTCCGATGGTGATAATTTCCAGGGCATCATCCCCGATGCGGTAGATGATGCGAAAACGATTGACGCGAAAACTGTATAGTCCGGCCAACTCTTCTTTCAGCGCCTTGCCCGCCTGGGGATCGGCCTGAATGGTACGCAGGGCGGCCCGGACTTTCTGTTTGAGGTGCGGGTGCAGGTGGCGGATAACGGCCGTTACCTCATGCGGAATACGGAGTTTAGACGGCATCTGGTTCTTCGGCGTCCTCAAACAGTTCTGCCAGCGTGTACAGGTCGGCCTGGTTTTCCTTGAGCGCCTTGAGGCCGGTCTTGATTTCGTCCATCAGGGCCGCATCAAAGCGGATGGTTTCCGTTTCGTGCCAGCTTTCATATTCGTCAGGGCTGACCAGAACGGCGGCCGGACGGCCGTGTTTGGTGATCACGACTACATCGTCGGTGGCGTTCACCGCATCCACCAGCTCACTCAACTTCATTTTGACTTCGGAAAGCGATAACGTTTGCATCTGCTTGACCTTTATTTTAGTTGACCAGAATTATGGTCGGAGTTTACTGCGTAAAGCGTAAAAAGTAAAACGTAAGAAGTAAAACGTAAGAAGTAACTGGCTTCCCAATTACGTTTTACGCATTACGTTTTACTTTTCCAGATAGCCACCGCCGCCTGCCCCAGCGCCAGACCGCCGTCGTTGGCGGGCACTCTCTGGTGCAGGTAGGGGGTGAACTGGTGGTTGGTGAGCAATTCGGCCGTTTTCTCCAATAAAGTAACATTTTGCCAGACACCGCCGCTGAGCGCAACCTGGCTCAGGCCATGCTGTTGGCGCAAACGTTGGCAAACGGCCAGGCAGAGGTGGGCCAGGCTGTTGTGGAAGCGGGCGGCAATCCGGCCGGGGGTCATGCCGGCGCGAACATCGTTGACAACGGCCGTTACCAGCCCGCGCCACTCAATCACCCCTCGTTCCTCGTCCAGGTCCAGAGGATAACGGCCGTTTTCCCCCGGCTCAACCATCGCTTCCAGCAGCATCGCCGCCTGCGCCTCATAGTTGACCGTCTGCCGCAGCCCGATCAGCGCCGCCACCCCGTCAAACAGCCGCCCCAGGCTGGATGTGAGAGGGGCGTTGAGGCCGGATTGGAGTTGATGATTAATAGTTGATAGTTGATAGTTGATAGTTGATAGCGAATTGTCAACTGTCAACTGTTCACTGTCAACTATCAACTGTTCACTGTCAACTATCCACTGAACAGGCGGCAAATCTTCGTCCCAGGGGAGGCCGGCGGCGTGGAGGAGGGAGAGGGCCAGCCGCCAGGGTTCACGGGTGGCTTTGTCGCCGCCGGGCAGGCGGAAATAGTCGAGGTGATACGGCCGTTCATAGCCCACATAATCGGCCAGCAGCACCTCGCCGCCCCAGATGGCCCCATCCTCGCCGTAGCCGGTGCCGTCGAAGGCGAGACCGATGAGCGGTTGGTCGCCGCTGAGGCCGTGCTCGGCCATGCAGGCGGCGATGTGGGCGTGGTGGTGCTGGACGCCAACGGCCGTTAACCCTTCCCGTTCGGCTCGTTCCAAAATATAGCGGGTGGCCAGATAGTTGGGGTGCAAATCGTAGGCCAGCAATTCTGGCGTGACGCGGAATAGTCGCTGCCAATGGTCGATGCCCTGCTCAAAGGATTGCAGCGTTTCGTAATTTTCCAGGTCGCCGATGTGGTGGCTGAGGAAGGCGTAACGGCCGTTTGTCAGGCAAAAGGTGTTCTTCAATTCGGCCCCCCCGGCCAGCAGGGGCGGCGCGTTCCAGGGCAGCTTGAGTGGCATGGGGGCGTAGCCTCTGGCGCGGCGCAGGTAGGTGGGACCGGCAGCGGCCGTTACGCGCACGACTGAATCATCGCAGCGGGTTTCGATGGGGCGGTCATGGAGCAGCAGGGCATCGGCCAGCGGGGCCAGCCGTTCACGAGCCTCGTCGTTATCGGTGACGATTGGCTCTTCGCTCAGATTGCCGCTGGTCATAACCAGGGCGGCCGGAAAATCGACGGCCGGTTCCAGCAGCAAATAATGAAGCGGCGTATAGGGCAGCATAAGGCCCAGATGAGTCTGGCCCGGCGCGACCGACTCGGCAATGGCGCAGCCGTGTCGTTTTGGCAGCAGGACAATCGGCCGTTCCCGGCTGGTCAGCAGTTCCCGTTCGGCCTCGTTGATCCGGCAGAATTGTTCGGCCGTGGCCACATCATAGACCATCAAAGCAAACGGCTTGTCCACCCGCAGCTTACGCCGCCGCAGTTCGGACACGGCCGTTTCATCCAACCCATCACACGCCAGGTGAAAACCCCCCAGCCCCTTGATCCCCAAAATCCGTCCCGCCGCCAACATCTCCCGCGCCAAAGCCAGCCCCTGATCACCTGCCAACTTTCCACTATCAACTGTCAACTGTCCACTGTCAACTGTCAACTGCTCCAGCCAGATATGCGGTCCACACACCGCACAAGCCACCGGCTGGGCGTGGAAGCGGCGGTCGAGCGGATCGTGGTATTCGGCGGCGCAGTCGGGACAGAGGTCAAAGGCGGCCATGGTGGTCAACGGCCGATCATAGGGAATGTCACGAATGATGGTGAAGCGGGGGCCGCAGTTGGTGCAGTTGATGAAGGGATAACGATAGCGCCGGTCGTTGGAGTCAAACAGTTCGCGCCGGCAATCGTCACACATGCCGATGTCGGGCGAGATTGGCTGGAAGGCCCCGGCCACCGGCTGGGAAGGGATGATCTCAAAGGCGGTGGACCCGTTGGGCGGCGTGGGGGTGACGGTCAGGCTGTCGATCTGGGCCAGGGGCGGCAGTTGGCTTTGCAGGTCATTGACGAACTGGTCCAGAACGGCCGTTTCCCCATTCAACTCTATCTCCACCCCGGCCGAACTGTTACGCACCCAGCCGGTCAGCCCGTGCCGCTGCGCCAGCCCGTAGACAAAGGGCCGGAAGCCAACGCCCTGCACCACGCCGCTTATTTGAATGTGCCGGCC
>JAWOIM010000475.1:0-5719 GCA_046484685.1 Chloroflexota bacterium
CCCCCACGCCCGCTTGCCAGGGGATGGTGATGTGGGTAATGAGGTGGGGAGATCCGCTTAGCGGCGACCGGTCTGGCCGAACGGCCGTTGCGCCTGAGGTCCGCCGAAGCCCACCTGACCCAGCCGTTGTCCGCTGAAGCTGTCAACGCCGCTGCTCAGGCTGCTCAATCGGCCACCGTCCATCCTGGTGATTTTCGCGGCGACGCCGCCTATCGAGCCGATATGGCGGGCGTACTGACCCGACGTGTGTTAGCACAGGCAGCAGGGTAGCAGAGCGCAAAGTATTGTGGCAATCTGGCAACGCGGTAACGCGGCAACTTGAACCTTAATCTACTTGCACCCCACCCCCCAATTTGCTACGATCATGGTGTCAAGTTGGCCGGGTAATCGCGGCCGGGGCCTGCGGGTCGCCGGCTGAGGAAAGTCCGCACTCCACAGAGTATGGTGCCGGCTAACAGCCGGGCGGGGTAACCCGACAGAATAGTGCCACAGAGAAATGTATTGCCTGAGCAATAGCAAGCTATTGCCGGGTGAGGGTGAAACGGTGGTGTAAGAGACCACCGGCAGTGGCAGTAATGTCGCTGGCCAGGCAAACCTCACCAGGAGCAAGGCCAAGCAGGGCGTGATGGGGCTGCTCGTTCCGTTAAGCGTCCGGGTAGGCTGCTAGAGGGTGTTGGCAACAACACTCCCAGACAGATGATTACCAGCAGTTGCCTCACGGCAACTGTTACAGAATGCGGCTTATAGGCCAGCTTGACAGTATTCAGTAAAAAGGCGGAAGTAAAAAGTAAGACGTGATCTGGTTTATGCCTCACTTCTTACTTTCTACTTCTTACTTATTCACGCCTCTGCTAAACAACGGTCGAAAAACCGAGTTTTTATAGTGAACTACTCTGGTCATTGTGTTACATTTCGTCAAAAACTCGGTTTTTTCAGTGGACTCATTCATTATCAAGGGTGGTTTATGCGTGTAAATGTGGTGTTTGTTTGTTTAGGTAATATTTGCCGTTCTCCCATGGCAGAGGCGATTTTTCAGCAGATGGTAAACGAAGCCGGGTTGGCCGACAAGATAAACATTGATTCGGCCGGTACTGGCTCCTGGCATGTAGGGGAAACGGCTCATCGAGGCACGCGTGATATTCTGGCTAAATATGAGATTCCTTATGACGGCCGTTCCCGCCAGGTCAACAAAGCCGACATGGCTCCTAACACTTACGTGATTGCCATGGATGACAGCAACATGAGGGACCTGAAGCGCCAGTATGGCAATCATCCTCGCCTCTACCGGCTGCTTGATTTTGCCCAGGAAACCACCGAGCGCAACGTGCCTGACCCCTATTACACCAACAATTTTGAGTACGTTTATGAGTTGGTCAGCGATGGTTGTGAAGGATTGCTCAACACAATCCGTGATGAGAATGATTTATAAACGACTGGGGTAGAGATTCACTACCCAATACCCACCACGTAAAAAAAGGAACCCCATGAGCGAAAAGAGAGATGTCATCATATCGGGAGCAGGGCCGGCAGGAGCCGCTACGGCGGCAATGTTAGCGCAAAAGGGGTATGATGTTTTGTTGTTAGATAGACAACCATTTCCGCGTGATAAAGTTTGTGGGGATGCTGTACCGGCCGGGGCCGTATCCCTGTTACGCCGCATGGGGATGGCAGATAAGATAGAAACCGCCGAGTCCGAAGGGAAATTTTATCCGCTGCATAGTCTGCGCATTATCTCACCGCGCGGCTATGAAATGAGGGCAGAATTGGGTGAGCATGAGGATAACAGCCGCTCTTATGTGGCTCCCCGGATGCACTTCGACGCCGCGATTCAAGCCCATGCCGTTGACTCAGGCGCTGAGTTTCGGGTGGGGCAGGTAAAAGAGCCATTGCAGGAAAACGGCCGTGTTATAGGTGTGACCGTGGCCCAGAACGGCACAACCCAGGACATTCTGGCCAAAGTCGTGGTAGGGGCGGACGGTGTGACTTCGCCCATTGCCCGCACCCTGCGGCCGGCAGCCAAGCAACATAAAGATCTGCATCGGGCCGTTGCCCTACGCGCCTATATTGATGATCTTGAAGAGCATCCCGGCGAGGTCGAGTTCTATCTGTATAAAGATATTTTGCCCGGCTATGCCTGGATCTTTCCTACCGGCCCTAACCAGGCCAACATTGGCTTAGGCATGCGCCTGGACCATTTTCGCCAGCGCAAAGAAAATCTAAAAAGTTTGTTACAGGAATTTCTAGATATGCCGGCTATCAAGCAGCGGCTCAAGCGTGGCGGGCAACTGCGCGATTTGGCCACCTGGCAGCTCAACTTTGGCTCGCAAAAGAAGCTGCAGCACGTTTTTGACGGGGCTATTCTAGTCGGGGATGCAGCCGGCTTTATTAACCCTTTGACCGGGGGGGGCATACATAACGCCCTGATGTCGGCTGAAGCCGCCACTCAAACGATCCATGAATCGCTGCAAGCGAACGACACCAGCCGCAGCCGGATGAAAATCTATGAGCAGCGCGTCCACGATGCCATGTGGGACAGTATGGGGCGGGCTTTTCGTATGCAGAAATGGTTTCTGCGGTTACCAATTTTGGTTGATCTGTTGGTCAGTCAAATGCGGGGAAAAAGCTCTCTGGCCAAGATGTTCTTGACTAAACTGTAATGAGTACCCTTGTTCGGTAAATTCCCTGAAGGAATTACTCTGTCCGATACGGGTTGTTAGCAGGGCAGGTAAGAGCTGATTTTGGTAGGCAGTTCAAAAACAGGGGTATCTTTAGTGATGAGGGCATTGGCCCCGGCCGTTTTGCTGCTGTCGTAGGTTTCACGGCTGTCATCAGCGGTATACATGAAAATGCAGGGGGTATGCGCATTGTATTCTGTACGAATACGGCGACAAACTTCAATACCGGTCATACCGGGCATCATAACATCCAGCAGCACGATGTCGGGCATGTCCTCGGTAATCAGGTCAAGGGCTTGTGAACCGGTTAAGGCAGTACGGACCCGGTAGCCGGCACTTTCCAAAATAATTTGGCAGAGCTGGAGCAGCGAGTGTTCGTCATCTACAACCAGGATTTTGTTTGCGTCGATGTTCATAAAAACAAATGTATCTCGATTATGGCTTAAGGGAAATGGTAGCAATGGGCTATATTAGCGGCTTTAGGGCAATAAAAGGTAACCGTTTACTCCCTCTGGAGAAACCGAGTTTTTTGGGCCGTAAAATTGCCGGTTTACCAGAGAAAAACTCGGTTTCTGGGCTATAGCTTACATAAAAACTGACCATTGCCGGTACAGGAGAGAATTATGACAAAATTATTGATTCGTTTGGGAGTAAATGCGGTGGCCCTTTGGGTGGCTATCCAACTGGTTCCGGGATTATCTTATGAAGGGGATTGGATAACCCTGGTGGTCATTGCCCTGATTTTTGGGTTGGTGAATGCGTTAGTACGGCCGTTGCTCATTCTGCTCACCTGTCCTTTGATTATGGTAACGCTGGGATTTTTTGTGCTGGTAATCAATACCATCATGTTGTCGCTGACTATCTGGATTTCCAATGATCTGCTCAATCAAGGCTTTAGCTCCACCGGCTTTTGGGCCACCTTCTTTGGGGCATTGGTGATTAGCATTGTGAGCGGACTGCTCAGCCTGTTTCTCAAAGATGACAATGAACGAACCAGGCAGCGCCGTTAGCTAAGGGGGGACAAAAAAGCCCGCGCCGGTGCGTGGGCTTTTTTATGGTTAATTTACACCAGGTCCAAAACTGTGGGTCGTTTCCACATTTTGAGCTTGTGGTCCTTTACCTTGATCCACCAGTTCAAACTCTACCCGATCCCCTTCATAAAGGTTGCGGTAGCCTTCGCCACTGATGGCTGAGTAATGGACAAACACTTCCTGGTCGCCTTCATCGGGTTCAATAAAACCATACCCTTTTAAACGACTAAACCATTTTACAACACCTGTTTCTTTACTCATTGCGGTATGCCTCCTAACTGCAATACTAATGTCTGGGCGCACGTTCTTCGTTGAATCCTCATCTGGCAGACTGCCTGCAACCAGTTGGGGTTGATAACAGTAGCTGGTTTAGACTCTCCAAAATAATCTGTTTACACCCTAGTGATACTGCAAAAAATAGCACGTTTCAGGAGGTGGCGTCAATAGCCCAGGGGAACTTTTAACAGCTATTTCACAGGACAGCAGCGGGAGGAGGGTTTAGGGTAGCGTGCAGCAGCCACTCTCGTTGACCGCTGTCGACAAAGCCTAAAGCACGAGCCAGTTGGATAGAGGTAGCGTTATCGGTACGCACCACATATAACGGCTGTATCCCCTCTGCCAACAAATGATGTACCAGCGCTGCCAGCACGCTGCGACCATATCCCTGCCGCCGGTAGCCGGCCTGGGTATTGACCGACACCTCGGCCAAATAGGGGGTCTGCCAGTTAACGGTGGCGGCAGCAGCCACTTCGTTGTCCTGGGTCCGGTTACGAATCACAAAGCGAGGCCGGTCGCCTATCCCCGCCTCCTGCGTTACCAGCACGTTGATAACCGGCTCAAAGCGGGACGGGTCCAGCGGCATAAGTTGCAGTTGCTCTTCGCTGTGAATGGTAAAGCAGGCCCGAATCAGGGGCAGGTAGGGCTGGGGAGTGCTGAGAATAACGGCCGTTTCTGGCCTGAGTGCTTCATATATCAGTGCCGTGGCCTGTTCCAAATCTGGTGGCAGGCGCAGCGTCAGCAGCGGTCGGAATAAATCCATTCCCGTGCGCGAGAGGGCGATATAGCCCTCAGCCCGCTCAACACCGGCAGGGGTAACAACCAGCCGGGTACGTTCCGCAGCATGGTAAAAAGCATAATAAGCCGCCAGCGCATCGGCCGGCTGCCGCTCATCCAGCAGATGGCCAATAAGGTGACGGCGTTCCTTCATCGTTGGTGTCAAAGATAGGTCCTTTTTTACAATTTGACGCTGGGCATTGCTGTCAACTCAAGACCTGACAGGTTTTCCGGTGTGATGTCGCTAAACGAGACCGCTTACCGAAACCTGTCAGGTCTACCTCTTAAGTTGACACTCATGGACGCCGGGCCATAAGGTCAGTCCATGGTCCATTGTCTATCGTCCATCGTCAGTTTTTTAACTATCGTCCAGGGTTTCCAGGCCAATCGCCATTAAATAGCCACGGGCGCGTTCGGTGCGGGGATAACGATTGACCAGCTCCCAAAATTGGGGGCCGTGATTGGCTTCCAGCAGGTGGGCCAATTCATGAACGATAACATAATCACGAACCCAGTCAGGCATGGCAGCCAGCCGGTGGCTCAGGCGAATTGTGCCCCGTGAGGGAGTGCAGCTACCAAATACGCTGTCCTGGTTAGTGACATAACGAATTGAGTTCCAGCGCAGTTTACCACCAAAATATTCTTGATTAAGCGATCGGGCGCGTTTTTCCAGGGCTGTATCATCCTGGGGGGTAACGCTCGCCTTTTTTTGCAGCCGTTTCTTCAGCTTGGTGATAATAGGGTCAAGCTGGTCGAGACTCATTGTGGCCGGGGCGCGCACAAGCAGCACACCCTCTTTGACTTCGGCGCTGATCGTTTTGCGCCGGTTTTGGCTGCGAATAATCTGGATAGGCCAGTCATGCTCTTCTGGCCTGGGGGATGTTTTTGTTGACATAGGTTTTTATACTACCAGCATTTTATAGGGTGGCAATGGCCTGTTCATACTCTTCAGGCCGGTCC
>JAWOIM010000492.1:0-4108 GCA_046484685.1 Chloroflexota bacterium
CCCGGCTTCCGGCAGGCTCTCGTTCACCTCTTCCACGGCAGCCCGCACCAATTCATACACCTCCGACTTTTGGGACAGGTCCAGAAAGGTAGTATAGCCCAGCCCGCGCTTTTCGGCCCAGCGACCGACCGTATCAAAGTCGATAATGACCAGGGCGGTCACGAAATCCCGTGTTTCGCCGCCAATGGCCATCACGTCGCGGATATAGGGGCTGAATTTGAGCCGTCCTTCAATAAATTGGGGGGAAAAGCGTTCGCCGTGAGCCAGGGTAATCATATCTTTCACCCGGTCCAGGTAGATAATGTGGCCATCCTTGTCAATGTAGCCGGCATCTCCGGTGCGGAACCAGGCACGGCCGTTTTCCACCAGCAAATCTTCCCCTGTTGCCTCTTCATTTTTATGATACCCGGCCATAACCGTGGGTCCGGCTATCTGAATCTCTCCCTCCGCCGAAATACGTATATCAATGCCCGGTGCGGGGGGGCCAACGCTGGCAAACTTAATATCCCCATCCCGGTGTAGGGTGGCCCCACCGCTCACTTCTGTCGAGCCGTAAATCTGCTTCAGATTAATGCCCAGCGCATGGAAAAAACGCATGGCGTCCGGGCTGAGGGCGGCCCCGGCCGTATAGGCCGAGCGCACCCGCGCCATGCCCAACTGGTCGCGGATAGGACCAAAAACCATCCAGTCCCCTAGCTGATAGGCCAGGCGCAGCGGCAGCCCGGGTGACTCGCCGCGCAGCCGCATATCGGCCACCCGATAACCAATGGGTAAAAACCATTGGTACAGCTTACGATTGATCCAGGCAGCGTCATTGATACGTACCTGCACCATAGCCACCAGGTTATCCCACAGGCGCGAACTGTAAAAAAGATTCTCCGGCGCGATTTCCCGCACATCCTGCCGCACCGTTTCCGGTTCTTCGGGGAAATTGACCACCATACCGGCATAAACGTGGGAGGCAATGCCCAGCACCGGCTCAGCAATCCAGCCCATGGGCATAAAGCTGACGTGATTATCGGTATCGTAACGAGGGTCCACACCAATGTATACCTGGGAAGAGTAGAGCAAATTCTGCTGGGTCAGCATCACGCCTTTAGGCAAGCCGGTTGTCCCCGATGTGTAACAAAAGGTGGCCATATCCGAAGGCTGCCCCAGGGCGATCTCTGTTTCAAAGCGGTCCGGCTCTTGCGCGGCCAATTCGCGACCGAGCGCCTGTACTTCTTGGTAAGAAATAAGCCAGTCACTTTCATAATTCCACAGTCCCCGTTCGTCCCAGTAAACTACCTTTTTGACCCGGGGTAGCTGAGCCTGAATTTCCAACATTTTGTCGCACTGTTCCTGATCCTGGGCCAGGACAAAGGTGGCGTCACTGTGATCAATAACAAAGCCAAACTCTTTGCTGGTAGAATCGGTATAGAGGCCCACCGGCACGGCCCCGGCCGCTTGCAGAGCGATATAGGCCCATAAATATTGGCGATCATTGTCACCCACTGTGCAAACCCGGTCACCGCGCTGAAGGCCCAACATAATCATTCCCAGAGCAAACGCTTTGACCTCTTCATAAGAGTCAGTCCAGGTGTATTCACGCCAAATGCCAAATTCTTTTTGGCGCAGGGCAATCTTGCCGGAACCATATTGCTGCACTTTTTGCAAGAAATATTGAGGGATGGTTTTTGGTTCGCTCATGATATTTATTTACCGCAAAGACACAAAGAACGCAAAGCTTGTCTGGTTTTTCTGCGTACTTCTGCGCATCTTGGCGGTGAAAACCCAGGCAGCATTAGCCATAATTGATGTCACGCCTGGCCCAGATAGGCTTGAATGACCCGCTCGTCGTTTTTGATCGCATCCGGGGTGCCGTCTCCTATTTTCTGGCCAAAATCAAGCACCACCACCCGGTCAGAAATATCCATTACCAGCCCCATGTCATGTTCAATAAGAACGATGGTGACGCCGCGCCGCTCATAGATGTCGAGAATGAAGCGGGCCATATCCTCTTTTTCTTCGACGTTCATGCCGGCCATGGGTTCATCAAGGAGCAGCAGTTCTGGCTCCAGGGCCAGTGCTCGTCCCAACTCAACCCGTTTACGCAAACCGTAGGGAAGTGCGCCGACGGTGGCTTTACGGATGTGGGCTATTTCCAAAAAGTCGATGATTTCTTCGACAAATTGACGGTGTTCAACTTCTTCTTTGCGGGCACGCCCCCAGTACAGTGCGCTGTCGATGACGGACTGTTTCATGTGAATGTGGCGGGCGGCCATCAGGTTATCGAGGGTGCTGAGGCCGGTGTAGAGGGCAATATTCTGGAAAGTGCGGGCAATGCCCAAACCGGCAATCTTGTAGGGCGGTGTCTGGACCAGATCGGTGCCTTTGAACAGAACCACTCCCTTTTGGGGACGGTAAAAACCGCTGATACAGTTGAGCATTGAGGTTTTGCCGGCACCGTTGGGGCCGATAATAGCCCGAATTTCGCCGCGCCGGACGCCAAAGTTGACGTCTAAAAGGGCATTGGTACCGCCAAAGCTCAGAGATACATTTCTAACGTCCAGAATCTGTTCGTGACTCATGCTTCCTCAGTGATGCCATAGGGGATGGGTGATTACACAGGCACAAAAGTTACCATAACGGCCGTTTCCTGGCAAGAAAATGGCGAAAATTCACGCTTCACGTTTCAGCTCAAAATCCCCAATTCATATCCCCCTTCAATGATCACGTTTGCACAGTAGTCAATATCTTCCAGGGTATGGGCGGCCGAAACGCAAGCCCGCAGCCGGGCCAGCCCTTCGGGAACCACGGGGGCCACAACCGCCTGCACAAAAATGCCCCGGTCCTGGCAGTAGCGGGCCAGCGCCGCACCCCGCTCCGTTGCGCCACAAATGACGGGCACAATGGCCGTTTCCGTATAGAGCAGGTCAAAACCGGCCGTCCGCAGCCGCTGGGCAAAATGGTTGTAATTGTCTTGCAGCTTGCGAATGCGCTCCGGTTCGGCTTCGATGACGTCAAAAGCGGCTTTGGCAGCCGCGGCCGAGGCGGGCGGTACGGCCGCAGAGAAAATAAAAGCTCGCGCCTCATGCTTCAGGAAGTTAACTAATTCCTGGCTGCCGGCGACGTAGCCGCCGGCACTGGGAATTGTTTTGCTCAACGTACCCATTTTGATATCAATACAATCGGGCGGCATATTAAAATGCTCCTCAATGCCGTGCCCCGTCTCACCAATGACGCCAATGGAGTGGGCTTCGTCGATCATCAGGTAGGCCCCGTACTGACGGCAGAGGCGGCTCATGGTGGGCAGGTCGATGATGTCCCCGTCCATGCTGAAAACGGCGTCGGCAATAACCAGAATACGGCCGTTTCCCTCCACCTCTTGCAGCCGCCGCTCCAAATGATCCATATCATTATGACGAAAGCGGACAAATTTGGCCTGGGCCAACAGACAGCCATCGACAATGCTGGCATGGTTCAGCTTGTCACAAATAACCGTATCGCCTCGCCGCAGCAGGCAAGAGATAGTAGCCAGGTTGGTCACATAGCCGCTGGAAAAGGTGATGGCCGCTTCGGTCTGCTTAAAGCGGGCAATGCGCTCTTCCAGCTCCTGATGTAAATCGAGCGTACCGGCCAGCAGACGCACCCCATAGGTGCCCGTGCCATATTGGGCCACGGCCGCCTGGGCCGCCGCGTTGATCTCCGGGTGGCCGATCAAACCCAGGTAGGAGTAGCCACCCAGCATAATCATCTCCCCATGATTTTGTACCCGTACCCGGCCGTTGGGCAGCAGTTCTTCTGTTGCTTCCAGATAAAAATAAAGCCCTGCCTGCTTATAATATTCAATATCCCACAACGTGTCCGGTGTGAGCGGGGGTCTGGTCATTATTGCTTCAGGAATCATTGTATCTCCTCATCTTCAAGATTAATGCGTAGCTATGTAGTGGGTAGTGCGTCAGCCTCAATCACTACAGTCTACGCACTACACCTTATAATTGATATTTCGTGCCTAATTCTATCGTTTGCCCCTCATTCCTTCAAATCATTCAATATTATGTGAATTGTTTGAACTGTGCCAACCGGTTGCCCCTCGTTGGGATTAGAGGGAAAATGGTAAGCAGTA
>JAWOIM010000504.1:0-9900 GCA_046484685.1 Chloroflexota bacterium
CATTCACTGCAACCAGATACGGTCCCCCGGCAACGGCCGTGGGCGGCTGGTTGCAGTGAATGCATCCATCGCTTTTGATGGCAGAGGCTCCTCCGACCCCGATGGGGACTCGCTGACCGAAACATGGACCGCCGCTGGCGGAAACGTGGCCGGCAGTACCTACACGGCCGGTAGTGAAGCGGGCATCTTCGACGTGTGCCTGACGGTCAATGACGGGACGGTTGATTCGGAATCCAATTGCACCATCGTGGTCGTCTACGACCCGAGCGGCGGCTTCGTCACCGGCGGCGGCTGGATCGACTCGCCCGCCGGCGCCTACACGGCTGACCCAGACCTGAGCGGCAAAGCCACCTTCGGTTTCGTCTCCAAGTATAAGAAGGGTGCCTCCGTCCCAACCGGCAACACCTCTTTCGCCTTCGACCTGGCCGGGCTGGCGTTCTACTCGGACAGCTACGAATGGCTGGTGGTCAACCAGGGTGGCACGAATGCCCAGTTCAAAGGCAGCGGCACGGTCAATGGCGCGCTCGATCCGAATGGCAACCCCTACAAGTTCATGCTGTGGGCCGGCGATGGTTCTCCAGACACCTTCCGCATCCAGATCTGGTCAGAAGGCGCAAACGGCGTTGAGACAATGGTCTACGATAATGGCTTCGAAGGCTCCGGCTATGAAACCGGCCAGCCCATCGGTGCCGGTAATATCGTGGTGCACAAAGGCAAATAACATCAACGCACGCTGACCCAGAAAGGGAGCGCCGGTGAATTATGGCGCTCCCCTTCTTTTGGGCAAGAATGGGTAGGGATCCCAATCTTAGTACCATTCAGAAGTAGAATTTTCTATTAAGGGCCAGCCTCGGCTGCATACCTGTAAGGGGTCAAGCCGCCCAATGCTTCATGCGGCCGGATGGCGTTGTACTCTTCCAAGACGCCTCCAGTATGTTTGATATTAACTCCGGGCTGTTGTCTTTGCGGGTCAACAGAATCGTTTTTGGGAGATACCCATAATAGGGCAACTGCGCCGCCTAGAATTGCAACGATCTGATCCACCATTTCGAGTTCAATGCTTGTCATCGCACCTCGTTGATCCAACCATCGAGATTTGACATCGATTATGCCAGGAACGGAGGTCCCAACGCTATATAATTTCTGACACTCCCGTTGGAAATACGGGGTCACAATATTTTTTCCGGGGATATTTGCGTTAAGCGAGCTTTTGGGCTTGTCTACTCGACTAAACTTGACGTATAATTTACTGCTTAGATTATAAAATATTTATCGTGATAGCTTGATGCTGTTCAATGGTCCCTCCTGTGAGGGTCACAAAAATAGCGCAACAAACAAGTGAGTTTGGCCCAAAAACTCGTCAGATAATGTTTTGAACCTCGTAGTTAGCCGAAGTTTGAAAAGAGATTTCCCATGTTTGATGATCCGACTGTTTTACATGAATTCGTCCAATCGCTGACATCACATGACCCCAAAACGGTTAAGGCATACCAATCAGCTATGCGCGGATTTATTCGTTGGTTGAGGGAGCAACCTGGAGGCGACCCATTTTTACCTGACCAAATTACAGAAACAGCCATTCGTGGTTACATGGATTATTTGGCTATCAAGGGGCTTGCTCCGCGTACACGCAGTCAGATATTGACGGCCTTAAGTCGATTTTGCCGTTGGGCGATTAGCGCCGGGTATCTGCAACGTAATCCTGCCAGTCAGATTCAGCGGCCCACCATTGTCAATACCGCACCACGAGAGCTGACTCCCGCGCAACGATACAGCCTACAGACGCGGGTGGAGCGGGAACAATCCCCTCGCCTGTCAGCCATTTTCGCTCTGGGTTACTGGGCTGGATTGCGGATCAGTGAAGTTGCCCAGTTGCGATTGGAGCATTGCCATGTCAATAAACGAGCCGGGCACATCACTGTAGCCGATAGCAAAGGGGGGAAAACACGTACCATCGATCTATATCCTGAAGTCCGGCGTGCTCTTTATAACTATCTGTATGCCAATGACCCAATGCGCCGTGATGCACGTGATCCGGACAGTGCCTATGTGTTCACCAGCCAAAGATCGGCCTGGCTGCGGCGAAAGGGTCGTCCTGATCACCTTACCCTGCGCGGGATTGAACACATCTGGACGATGTTGAAACAACATGCCCGACAAAACGAGCATGAACTGATAGGGGACATCACTTTCCATGATTTGCGCCACGACTTTGCGCACCGGGCGAGAGCGACCGGTTGGGATTTAGAGGAAATAGCAGTTTATCTGGGCCATCAAACACATGATGGGCTACCCGCGATTGCCACAACAGTCCGTTACACATTGCCGGGAAGAAAGCAACTAAAAAAGAAATTGCAACATCTGACAGGTTAGCATATGTCATCCAAGAGCCCGGAAGTCTTAACTCCAGAGCAACGATTATTGTTTACAACCATCGCTGCCGACCTTTCACCTCAGGAAATGGCCCGTTACTATACACTCCACCCTGAGGACATCGCTTTTATCCAACGCCACCGCAAGGCCTCCAACAAATTGGGCAGCGCTTTGCAACTGTGTACCCTGCGTTTTCCTGGACGCTTTTTATTAAACATGACGGAACTGTCGGAAAGTGTGGTTGCTTATGTTGCCAAACAACTGGATGTGCCGGTCACAGCATTCGCACAATATGGGCAACGACCGGAGACACCTTACAACCACTTAACCGAAATTCGACAACAGTATGGTTACCGTTTCTGCGATGAAACGGACGTTGTGCCACTCATCCGCTATCTGCTGCCATTTGCCATGGAAAATGATGAAGCATTACCTCTGGTAGATGGAACCATGTCCTGGATTCGCCGGCACCAACTGATTGCACCACCCATTCTGACAACCGAAAAGCTGGTTTGGCATGTGCAGCGGATTGCCCGTTGGCGCGTTTATCGGCGGATGATCAGCCCTCTGTCAGAAGCACAAAAGGAAATTTTGCGGAATCTATTGGTCGTCGTCGCTGACAAAGGAGGGCAAACGCCGCTATTTTGGCTACGTATCACCGCTCCCAAGCCATCATCTGATGGCATGTACCATCTACTGGAGCGGATTGCCTTCATTAATAACATGCAGTTGCCGATCAAACCGGATAACGTTCATCCGGCCCGTCTGCGTCAACTGGCGCAGCGTGGCCGGCGTTACCGCCCCCAAGCATTAGCGAATCTGGCCAATCCACCGGAGCGATATGGGCTGCTGATAGCCTATCTTTACGAGCATTATCAATCTTTGATTGACCAGTTGGCGGATATGTTTGACCGGTGGCTGGGTGACTTGATGCGCACGGGTCGGAAAAAACAACGCCATTACCTGCATCGCAATATTACCACCCTCAATCGCGATCTCAATACACTGGCCCAGGCAATGGCTGCTTTTCTGGAGGCCAATGCCCAGGGAACGGATCCCGTTACGGCCGTTTTCGCTGTTGTCGAGGAGGAGGTGCTGACAAAAACGGTCGCATCAGCAACCGCCAACACCAGACCGGCCGATATGGATTTCCGGGACCTGGTGGAAAACACTTTCGTCCGTCGCCGCAAAGCCATGCTGGCCATGATGCGTTCCCTTTCTTTTCAGGCCATCCAGGAAACCCACTCTGGTATTGAGGCATTGACCTATGTGCTGTACCTGTTGGACGAACACGACCAACGGGTACGCAACGAAGAGACCGTTGTTAATGGGGACGTGTTGACAGCGCCATTGGAACATCTGAAACGGAAACGGTGGAAGCGGCATGCCCTGACCGAGAAAGGCATCAATCCCAATTATTATGAACAGGCGGCCTTTGACCGGCTGCAAGATGGCCTGCGCTCTGGAGATATTTCTGTAGCCGGCAGCCATCGTTACCAGGCATTTGAGGATTATTTACTGTCACCGGAGGCATGGCAGCATCTCAAAAAGGAAGAGCAGACCCGTTTGGCGGTTTCGGATAACCCACAGGCCTATCTGCGGGAGTGTCAGGAACAGATAGCCGATCTGCTCAAACAGGTGGCCCAGGTCATTGCCGCCGAAGATAGCCATCTTTCGCTGGATGCTGATGGTTCCTTGCATCTGAAGCGCCTGGAAAAAGCAACATCACCGGAGGTCAAAGCCTTGCGGCGACAATTGTACGGTTACGTCCCTCAGATTGAGATGAGTCAGATGATTGCCGATGTGAATGAATGGGCAGGTGTTCCGGGCTTCTTCCCCCATTTGTTAACTGGCGAGGCGCCAACCGGCTATCACCAGACGGTTTTGACGGCGGCTTTAATGGCCTCCGGTATGAATATTGGCCCGACCAAGATGGCCCAGGCTTGTGATTTCTCCGAACAGGAACTGATGTATTCAGCCGAGTGGCACATTCGTGAGGAAACACTGCGTCAGGCGATTGCTGAACTGGACAACTTCGTTCTCCATCATCCCTATTCTCGGCATTGGGGTAGCGGGATTGCCTCTTCGTCTGATGGTATGCGTGTCCCGGTTGTCGTCAATGCCCCCAATGCAGTCTACAATGCCCGCCATTTCTGGTACCGGCGTGGCATTACCATTGTGGCGCATGCAGCCGACATCTGGATGCCCTTTTATCCCCAGGTGGTTGAGGATGCCAGTGAGGCTTTGTACGTCATTGATGCCCTCTGTCATCATGAGACGGATTTCGACATTCAGGAGCATTACACTGACACAGCCGGCGCGACATATCATGTGTTTGCCCTTTGTCGGATGCTGGGCTTTCGCTTTGCGCCACGCATCCGGGGGATAACCAAAAAGTATCTCTATACCGTCGAACCACTGACGGCCGATAAAGCGTTGCAGCCGCTCATCCGGGGAACCATAGAGTCCAACCTGGTTGTTCCTAATTGGGATGAAATGCGTCGTTTATCTGCCTCAATTCGGCACAGCACGGTGTCGGCCTCTCTGATGATGCGCAAACTGGCTTCCTATCCCAACCAGAACCAATTGGCGCTGGCGTTCAGGGAAGTTGGCAAACTGGAGCGTACCATTTTCGTCCTGACTTATTTACTTGACCTATCCTTGCAGCGCCGCAATTTACGTGGTCTGAACAAAGGTGAAGCGATTTGGGGGGCAGCACGTGCCATCAGCAGCGTTGGTCGTGAGGGTGAAATGTACGACCGTGATTTCGATGCCCAGCTGAACCGGGCCAGCAGCACGATGCTGTTGGTGGCCATGCTATCCGCCTGGAACACCGTTTATCTGGATAAGATTGTCAACACGCTCCGGGCAAACGGAACTGAAATCTCTGACCAACACCTCGGACACGTCTCGCCATTGGGTTGGCAGCATATCAATTTATTGGGTCGATACCAGTTTGACCTGGCACAGGCTTACCCGTTGCAGGCTTTACGGTCGCTGCGCCGGCCAGTTGGATGATTCAACTTCCCGGCCAGGCTGATCACAATGAACGACCCCACATCAGGAGGCCCTTGTGGATGTACAAAAAGTTCAGTTAGCAGAAATGATCGATACCTGGGTGCAGGATATTGTTCGCAACAGCAATAGCGATGATCAGGCCGATGAACGGATCCTGGAAAGCATGGTTGATTACATGGGGCCGTTTAAGCATCTGCTCGACAACTGCACCAAACTGGAGATGACCTTGCTCGTCAACCAGTATGACGGTTTCTATCGCTTTGCCAATCTGCTGGAACGGTTGGCACAGGCAATTCAGGATGGGGTCATCGAAGTGCCGGAAGATGCCCCGCTGCCGCCGGGCTGGACGGATAAACCCCAACGGGAAAAGAAGAAACGGCCACGCAAACCCAAGCCGAAACGCAATCAACAGAAACAAATTCGGCGGCCGATCAGCTTCCTGCCCGCCCTAACCGAAGTCATCATCGGCGAACTGGCCCAGACCCAGGAGCAGTACGAGAGCTTCGCCGCTGCCCGGCACAAGCCCCACGTCCTTGACGACACCATCGTCGACCGGGCTATCTGGTTGTATGAAGAACAACTAACCTCAGTACCCCTCCATGAACGGCAACTGAACTGGTGGCTGGCCGATGAGATAACAGACGCGCAGCGGTATCAGGTCAAAGATTTGCAGGCGAAACTGCCCCAGTTGAAGGTACAGACTGAAACGTTGTTGACGCTGCTGGCAGAGTTGAAACAGGGCACGATTGACCGCATCCTGGAGATGTCGGATGAGGAACTGGCTTTGAAAGTGCTGCGAGGGGAACTGAAATTGCCGGGACAGGAGTGAGCATTGAGTGAGTTTACCTGCCACAGGATTATCTCTTGCTGACTTTACAGCCGTTGCGCAAGCTGGTTGAGTAATTGTGTTTTGGCCTTAACGCAAAGATCCCCGGAAAAAATATTGTGGCCCCTATTAGGAAAGCAAGTGTCCTGGAAAGGACAGCCCTGGTTGCCGGGCGTGCAACCGCAAACAATCCGCAAGCGACTGAAACAACTGGGACAAGAAGCCGCCCGGCAGTTGCTAAACGAGGCCGGGAGAACGTCCGACTTGCAGCGTGCGCGAGAGTTGAAGCAGATCAGCCGCGAGGTGGGCCATATCTCACCCCATCAGCTACGTCACAGCCTGGCCCGGCGCCTGCTGAAAAACGGCGCCCAGCTACCGGAGGTGCAGCGAATCCTGGGCCACAGTCGCCTCTCAACGACAGGTATGTATCTTGTTCCCAGTGAAAGGGATTTGCACAGCGCCATTGAACGAGCCGGCGTGTGAGCTATGGTTGAGGTGTATCAATTCCGCGTCTTCCTGCGCGAGATAAGCCCCGCAATCTGGCGTCGCCTACTGCTGCGCAGCGATCAGACGATCGCGGACCTGCACCATGCACTGCAAATTGCCATGGGCTGGGAAGACCTCCACCTCAATCGCTTTGTCATCCGTGGCAAGCAGTACGGCATATCGCACATCGGGGGTATGAGCTTCAGCGATAATCCCCATGCGGTCAAGCTCGGCGACTTCCATTTCCGTATACGCGAGCGCTTTCTCTACGAATACGATTTCGGCGACCGCTGGGAACATGAAGTCAGGTTTGAGCAGAAACTACTTTTGGACCCGAAGCGAACCTACCCTGTCTGTATCGGCGGAGCCAGGCAGTGTCCTCCAGAAGATTGTGGCGGGCCGAGGGCTTTCCAAGAGCTGAAAACACATTATTCGCTGCCCTACATGGCGGATACGTTGTGGCAGATTATCGAGGGAGAGCTTTCTCGCGACGACTGCTGGGAAGAACTGCACGCGTTCCAGTACTGGTTGAGCGTCAATCAGTTTGATCGCCGGAGGGCGAACCGGCGGCTCAAGCACTATGCCGCCGGCGACATAGTGTCGCGCTGGCATGAAGGAGGATGAGGTGAAGATAACGATACAGATCGTCATTGAACACGATGCATTGGACGAGCCTATCACCGAGGAAGTTGCCTGCCTGTGCCGGGGCGACCTCATACCGGAGACCATGGGGCTGACCCTAGCCGAGGGAAAGGCGCTACTGGCCAGTATCCAGGAAGCGATGGTCAAGCACCAGGCTGAAGAGTATGTAGAGCAGCAACGCCACTGTCCGCATTGTGGTGAGCAGCGCGGTCACAAAGGCCGACACGAGGTCGTCTGGCGCTCGCTGTTCGGCAAGTTGCGCATTCACAGTCCTCGTCTTTACACATGTCATTGCACATCGCCGAAGGCAAAGAGTTTCAGTCCTTTAGCCGGCTTGTTGCCGGAGCGAAGTGCGCCGGAGTTGCTCTATCTCCAGACGAAGTGGGCGTCGTTGATGTCCTACGGTTTGACCGTCGACATCCTGGCCGATGTTCTGCCCATGCAAACGAATACCCAGACGGTCATTCTCAATACGCAGCATGCGGCTGAAAGGATGGAGAGGGAATTGGGCGACGAAGAGTACATGTTCGCCCACGGCTGTCCGGCGGAGTGGGCAGAGCTGCCTCCACCTGATGGACGCATGACGGTCGGTTTGGATGGCGGCTATGTGCACGCCCGTGATGGCGACAACCGCAAAGCAGGCTGGTTTGAGGTGATCGCCGGCAAGAGTGTCACCTGGGATGAAGAAGCCAGGTGCTTTGGCTTTGTCCACGCTTATGATGAGAAGCCCAAGCGTCGTCTTTTCGAACTGCTGCAATCGCAAGGGCTGCAGATGAATCAGGACATTACCTTCCTCTCTGATGGCGGCGACACTGTACGCGATCTGCAGCTCTACCTGAGTCCCTGGTCAGAGCACGTACTGGACTGGTTCCATGTCACCATGCGGTTGACGGTCATGAAGAACAGTGCCAAAGGCTTGCCGGCCGATGAGGATCTGCGAACTGTGGCTGAGAATCTGGAGAGCGTGAAATGGTATCTCTGGCATGGCAACGTGTTTCGCGCTCTGGAACTGTTACACTTCATTGAAATGGACCTGGAGATGTTTGAACCGGATGAGACGGTTGTCCGTGAATTATTGAAGAAAGTGCGGGAGTTTAGCCACTACATCGAGGTTAACCAGAATTTCATACCCAACTACGGGGAGCGCTATCACTATGGAGAGAAGATCTCGACAGCGTTTGTGGAATCGACGATAAACTGGGTGGTCAGCAAGCGCATGGTGAAGAAACAACAGATGCGCTGGACCAAACGCGGGGCGCATTTGTTGCTACAGACGCGTACAGAGACGCTCAATGAGCAATTGCGAGATACATTCTGTCGCTGGTATCCCGGAATGATGAAGGTAGCTGAGAATCTACCCCTCGCTGCTTAGCCCCCGGTTTTTGGTGGTCTCCACTAACTCGACTTTATCCATTTCATCTGGCGTAACAGATCGTTTCCACCAGACCGGGCAGAATCGAGTCTGGAATTAGGCGAAATCTGCTTTCAACGGGTGAGTTCACGAATTTCAAGGTGGTCCAAAGATGATACCGAACCAAAGCAATCGCATCCGAAAAGGTGGCTTGTCGTTTGACATACCAGGCTGCGGTTTGTACGGGGGGGTGACCACCGGAAAGTTGATGGGCCAGCAAAGTCACCAGGGAAAACAAACCCAGCAGAGCCGGCGTCGCACGCTGAATGGCCAAGTCAGACCATTGGCGCTGGGTTTCCAGGCCCAAATGAGCGCGGGCTTCTTCAAAGGTAACTTCGAGTCCCCAACGCATGATGAACCAATCCAGGATCTGAAGCGGGCCAGCTGCTTGGTCGGTGGCAAAGAAAGCGGTCGCTTCGAATTCACCCAGCGGGTCGCGGATCAGGTTCCAGCGAATGGGCAAGGGGTCATAACCGGGCGTATACCACAAGGCGGTCCCGCTGACATACTCAATCAACCGTTGCCGGCCACCATACCAATCAATGTACTGGCGTGTCCACGTCGTTGTCGGGTCAGCCAGGCGCTGGGCCAACGGCGACAACCGGTCTCCTTTCTTGGGCTTTGGTCCGCGCTTACTTTTGGGTTGTGGTCCAGGCGGGGCATGCAAGACCGCATCCAACCGCAAGCGCGAGACGAGGGTGACCGGTTGGCTCAGGCCAGCGCAGCGCAATCCCAGTTTCACCGCCGCCATGGCTCCATCGACAACCAGAATCAGTTTCTGCTGCGGCAGCCAACGGCGGGCAGTGGTGATCATCTGGCCGACCCAATCTATGCTCGTCTTGTGCCGCCGGCCGTTAGCTATATCCGTCTTGGGACTGGGCGCCAGGACAGTCAAGAATGGCAGCGCCCACACCCGGTCGCTCCAGGGCAAAGAAACCAGCAACATCATGCTGACCCAGCGCAAGCCGCTGCTATAGTTGGTGTATTTCTGACTCGATCGTACCGCATCCCGAAAGACACCCTTGGCTTTTATCTTTGCCCCACGCCGTCTTTCCAGCGTTTCATCAGCACCCAAAACAACCGGAACGCCGGCGCTAACAAAGGCTGCTACCAAAACTCCCAGCAGAATCTGGCTCACTTGCAG